>CAMPAT010000029.1 GCA_946633275.1 uncultured Clostridia bacterium | reverse complement strand
TTCTTTCTTCGGAAGAAAGAATGGTGGAAACAATAGGACTCCATTCTGTTTTTATGTTAACTAAGCAGTTACCATTAACAATATAATCGGAGCGTAGCGACCCTTAATTCATAACTCATCATTCATAATTAATATTTCTAAACAACCAAATCGTTATCTTCTTTTATTTCGATTGCCTTTTGCATTACGTCGCTGACAACGCGAACAACGAGCGCCATAAACGCTTCGCCAAAGGCAAGCAGAATGACTGTTTCAATCGACTTATAAATCAGCGCGATAATAATATATGACGCAATACCGACTGAAAATGCGAATATACAGCAAAGCGTAATTTTCTTCAGCAAGGCTACATTGGACTTATCAAAAACAATGTTTTTCTTAATATTAACGAGGATTTTGTCAAGACAAATCAGCGCTGCATAGCCTGCAGGAACGACTGCGTAAAAAGGATAAATCAGATATCTGCCGTGCTGGGCAATCATAACGAAATAAAACCTGTCGCCGTCCTGCGCCCTCATAAGTATAGGAAACAGAATGACAGAAACGGCAAGCAGAACATAGCAAACGCGGATAACAATATGCGTTAAACTTGCGGATTTCATACTTTTCATAACTTACCTCCAAAGGTATTTTTCACCATAGTTATATCACTAATATTATCGTTTGTCAATAATTTATTATCATTTTTCGGATATTTTTTAAAAAATAAAACCTCTGACAAAATGTCAGAGGCAATAATCTTATTTTACTCTCGTGATTAATGCGTAGCGGTAAGGCTCGAGAATTATTGTATGCGCGCCTGCAACTTCGCCGAGGAGCGTATAGGAATTTTCCCACTCAGAGCCGATTTCGATATCAACCGGCATTTCATCGAGGTTCATCGCAACGAGCACCTCGCTTGTATCGTCAGCTCGCTTATACGCAATCGTCTTATGTGAGCAGAAAACAGGAATGAACTCGCCCTTCTTAAACACGTGACAACCGCGTCGGATTTCGCCAAGTCGCTTATACCATCTGAGAAGCTCATCATTCTTATTATCCCAGCTCATACATCCGCGGTTAAACGGGTCCTTATATCCCATCATACCGATTTCATCGCCATAATAGAGCGACGGCACACCAGGTAAAGTGTACTGCAAAAGTGAAGCAAGCTTCATCAGCGAAACTCCGCGAAGATAATCATAATGAGAAAGATTATTATGCTCGTGCTGCCAGTCTCTTCCCCTGCCCTCGCAGTCCTCGCCGGCAAGGCGGTTAATCGCTCTCTCAGTATCGTGAGTTCCGATATGGTTCATCAGCACATTCGTAACCTGAGGCGGATAATTCTCAATTATTCCGAGCACGCTGTCAAAAAATGCGTCTGCGTTGTTAAATCTTACGAAATTCAGTACAGCGTCGGCAAAAGGATAATTCATAACAGAATCGAGCTGCTCGCCGAGCAGGTAACGTCTGCGCTCGCCGTACGCGAACTTAGTAGTCGCGTCCTCCCAGACCTCGCCGATAATCACGGCGTCCTTATCCTCGGATTTTACAGCCTTCCTCAAGTCATCAAGGAAAATATCGGGGAGCTCGTCTGCGACGTCAAGCCGCCATCCGCTGATACCGCAGCGCAGCCATTTGCGAAGAATGCCGTCCTTGCCGCAGATATAATTGCGGTAACTCTCGTCCTCCTCATTAACCTCGGGAAGGAGCTTAATTCCCCACCACGAATGGTAATCATCAGGATAATCAATGAACTTATACCACGAAAAATAAGGGCTTTGCTTACTGTTATACGCTCCGACGGAGTCGTAATTATTATAGATATTAAAATACTTACTGTCGCAGCCCGTATGGCTGAAAACGCCGTCGAGAATAACGCTTATTCCGTATTCGTCCTTCGCTTTTTTACAAAGGCTCCTGAGGTCGTCCTCAGTTCCGAGAAGCGGGTCGATTCTCTCATAATCGGCAGTATCATAGCGGTGATTTGAGTTAGCCTCAAAAATCGGGTTAAGGTAAATACAGCTTACGCACAAGTCCGAAAGATAAGGCAGTTTCTCCTCAATTCCCTTAAGGTCGCCGCAGAAGTAGTCGTTATTCCAGACTCCGTTCATCTGCTCGTCTTTCCAGAACGGCTCGTCGCCCCACCGACGAATAAAGCGCGAATCGCGCACGCCTGATTTTTCAGCGCCGCTGTTATAAAAACGGTCAGGAAAAATCTGGTAAATCAGTCCGCCCTTGAGCCAGTCGGGAGTGGTGAAATTCTTATCGTAAACAGTCTGCTGGAAGTCGTTGCCCTCAGGCATAATCTCACCGATTCCGTTTTTTGAATTAAAGACAAAATTTCTGCCGTACGGAGTATTGAGTTCAAAATGATACCAGTACAGACCCTCGCTCGTAGCAGAAAAATGAATATCCCAGTACTCGAAATCGTTACCGCACATTCCTGCCCAGAACATCGAGTAATATACGTTATCCTCGTTTTCCTTATGTACAACGAGCCGGGCGCAGCTGCAGGACAAACTTCTCGGCACGACAATACAGAGCCTTACCTCCTCATCGGTGGCAATGGCTCTGATTTTATCTTTATATTCAGTTTTGCGTGAATTAAAGATAGTCATATATTATTTTGCTTTTCTTGAAGTTCTCTTTTTCGGGGATGGCTTCTTGGAGGTTTTCGGCTTTGCCTCTTCCTTCTTCTGAACGGGAGCGGTATGCCAGATACGGTTTGCGTAGTCCATAATAGAACGGTCTGCGCTGAACACGCCTGCGCCGCTGATATTCATAAGCGAAACCTTAGTGAACTTATCTTGATTCTTATAAAGCTGCTGAATCTCTGCCTGAGCTTTCTGATAATCAGCAAAATCGGCGAGAGCCATATACGGGTCAACGTTCATAAGCGAAGAAGTTACTTCGTCAAAACGCTTGCCGTTAACGCCTGCCATAATGAAATCGACAGCGTTCTTAAGAACTTCATTATTATTAAGATAATTCATCGGGTGATATCCTGTGCGCTTAAGTTGCTCAACCTCGGGAGTCTTAAGACCAAAGATAACGATATTATCCTTGCCTACTGCATCGTAAATCTCAACATTTGCGCCGTCGAGCGTGCCGAGAGTTACTGCGCCGTTAAGCATAAGCTTCATATTACCTGTACCCGAAGCCTCCGTACCTGCGAGCGAAATCTGCTCCGATACGTCGGCAGCAGGCATAAGCACCTCTGCGACAGAAACGTTATAATCCTCAACGAATACAACCTTGAGCTTTCCGTTTACATCGGGGTCATTATTGATAACCTTTGAAAGAGCGTCGATAAGCTCAATGAGCTTCTTCGCCATGAAGTAACCGGGAGCCGCTTTTGAAGCGAAGATATATGTCTTCGGATAATAATCTGCGTTCGGGTTAGCCTTGAGCATCTGATACTCGGCAATAATATTGAGAATATTAAGCTGCTGTCTCTTATACTCGTGAAGGCGCTTAACCTGTACGTCGAAAATTGAGTCAGGGTTAATTTCAACGCCCTGCTTTTTCTTAAGATATTTTGCAAAACGGACTTTGTTTTCGTGCTTAATCTCAGCGAGCTTTGCGAGAACAGCTTTGTCATCCTTATAATCGCGGAGTTTGATAAGCTCGTCTGCTTGAGTAATGAATTTATCTCCGATAAGTGAAGTAATATATTCGGTGAGCGCAGGGTTAGCCTGGCAGAGCCAGCGTCTGAATGCAATACCGTTAGTTACATTAGTGAATTTATCGGGAGTAAGGTTATAAAAATCGCTGAACACAGTATCCTTGAGTATTTCGCTGTGAAGAGCTGATACGCCGTTAACGCTGTGAGAGCCTATAACGCAGAGATTAGCCATACGTACTGCGCCGCCGGAAATGATAGCCATTCTCTCAACTCTGTCTGCGTCCTGAGTTGCAGACCATACGTAAGCTCTGAAGCGGTTGTCAATCTCCTTAGTAATCTGATAAATACGAGGGAGAAGTCTGCTGTAAAGCTCTTCTGTCCAGCACTCAAGCGCTTCCTTCATAACCGTGTGGTTAGTATAAGCTACAGTTCTCGTCACGATTGACCAAGCCTCATCCCAGCCGTAACCGCACTCGTCGAGCAGAATACGCATAAGCTCAGGGATAGCCATAGTCGGGTGAGTATCGTTAATATGAATTGCAACCTTCTCCGGAAGGTTATCAAGCGTGCCGTACTTGGTAAGGTGACGCTGAATTATATCCTGGATTGAAGCAGAAACAAGGAAGTACTGCTGACGGAGTCTGAGCGCCTTGCCCTCAGGCGAGTTATCGGCAGGATAAAGGATTTTTGAGATTGCCTCTGCCATAGCAGACTGCTCCATAGCCTTTACATACGAGCCCTGGTTAAAGAGCGCCATATCAAGCTCGGGCTTCTTTGAAGCCCAGAGGCGAAGTCGCGATACGCCCTCGCCTGCGCCGGATACATACATATCATAAGGAATAGCAGTTACTACATTAGCGTCAACGTGGTCAACGTGGTGATAATCGCCGTCCCACACGTCAACAATCTTACCCTCGAACTTAACCTCGCAAGCGCGCTCCTCACGCGGAACAAGCCAAACGTCGCCGCCGGGAAGCCAGAAATCGGGAAGCTCAGTCTGCCAGCCGTCAACAAGCTTCTGCTTGAAGATACCTGCCTCATATCTGATAGAATATCCCATAGACTGGAAACCGTCAGTTGCAAGTCCGTCAAGATAACAAGCAGCAAGTCTGCCGAGGCCGCCGTTGCCGAGACCTGCGTCAGGCTCGAGCTCATAAAGGTTATCGAGACTTACATCCATTGAGCTGAGCGCGTCATCAAACACCTTCGTAAGACCGAGGTTATAAAGATTATTCTTAAGTGAACGTCCCATAAGGAATTCCATACAGAGATAGTAAATCTGCTTTGAGTCGCTCTCGCTTGCGCTCTCTCTGAACTCAGAGTTCTTTTCAATCAATTTATCTCTTACAATCATCGAAACAGCCTTATAAAACTGCTCGTCTGACGCCACGCTCGGCGTAACGCCGAAAAAGTGCGATAATTTGTCTGAAATAAGTTTTTTTGCTTGTGTAGTGGAAAGTGTAGTTTTCATACAAATCCTCCAAAAGTTATTTGCTAATTTTAATATTATTTAATGTGTTTTGGCTATTATACACTAAAAACGCATATAATTCAAGCACCATATAACAATTAATGTGTCTATTTTCTCTTTTTAAGGAATTTATCGACAAGAAGAGTGAGAAGTTCCTTAATCGGTTTCAGGTTTACGAAGAGCATAACTAATACGAGCAAAATCTCAATCGCATACATAAGCACGCCCGATTTCATCGTCAGCATTACTGCCGCCTGAACCGCGAGAATGACGAGCTCTGCAGCTACGACAGGAGTTTTATAATTAATCTTAATAAACCTTTTCGTATCAATTCCGCGTGTAATAAATACCATAATGAACGCAGCAAGAGTCGCAATAGCTGCACCGTTTGCGCCGATAACAGGAATAAGCACAAGGTTAAGCACTATATTCGTAACCGCGCCGGAAAGCGCCGTCACCATAGCCATAATATTTTTCTTCTCCGCCATATAGACTGAAGCGAGGAAATTAACGTGGCACGAAATAGTCGTCGCCATAATAAGAATAGGAACGTACTGCCACGAATCGTAATAGCTCGGTGCAACAAGAATCTTAGTGAGAAGCTGACATGCGACAATAAGCGCAGCAGAAACGGTAAACACTCCGCCGGAATAAACGCGGAAAACGTTAGTAAAGAATCCCTCGCGGTCATCATTATCATACTCATCTACTGCGGAAAGCTGCCACGCGTCAATAAATATCGACGAGAACATAATTACAAAATTCGGTATTTTTGAAGCGGCGGTATAAAGTCCATTTGCGCCCGAGCCGATAAATCCCGTAACCATATATCTGTCCGAAACATTAATAATCCACCAGAGGATAATAGTCGGCATCATCGGGATTGAATACTTAAGCATATCGATTGCCGTACTCTTGCGAACGCCCCTGAATTTTACGTATCTCCAGAGCTTGCACGTTACGAAAAGGAACGCAACCGAGCACGCGTCAGACGCGATAACAGCGAGGATATAACCGTTCACACCCCAATGAAGCGGTCCGAGGAAAAGAAGATTAAAGGCAAGCGTAGTCGCCGTTGCAATAATACCGTCGACTGCAAAAATCTTAACCTCGCCGCAACCTCTGACGAACTGCTGGCAGAGCTGGCGCAATCCTGAAACGAGAACAAAAACGTAAATCAGGACTATATAATCGCCGAGGCGGAAATCCTTAATCTGAATAAGACTTATAGGATACCATAACAGCAGGAACACGCCGAAGCCGATAAACGTCGTGCGCAGACCCACGCTGAACACCTCGCCCTTGTCGCCGTCCTTGTCGAGCGCAAAGCGAAGCACCGCACTGTTTACCTGAAGGAACACAATCGGGATAAGCACGTTTGCCGTCTGCTGAATAAGGTCCGCGTCGCCGTACTGCCCGTGCTCGAGCATTCTCGTAACAAACGGCATAAGCAGGAACGACAACACCTTGGACGAAAATGTGCCGATTGCAAATATTATTGTATTTGTCGCAAGTTTTTTGTATTTATCCATAGTTTACTCCGTAAACTTAGCTTTGAGCTGCAAGCTACAAGCTATGAGCTTTTGGGAGGGCTTCCCTTGGAGCGGGCGCCTCACCCTTTTGTCCGCAAGCGGACATTTTTGCTGGCGCAGACGCTCCCCTCTGTCACTTCGTGACATCTCCCCGTTATGCGGGGAGTACCTCACAGGGGAATCTCCCTCACCCATTATATATTTATGATTAATACTTCCAGCTGCCGTCTTCGAGCTTCATAAAGTTCGTTGAGCCGGTGTACATACAGCCTGCGCGGTAGACGAATTCTCCGCCCTCGGACTTATTACCGATAACGAAATCGTACTCGCCGCCGTGGTAAAATCTCAGCGTATGATTAGCCTGAGCGCTGCCGACTGAAATCAGATGCTTATTTTTCTCAGAATTCATATTAATCTCGTTCATATAGAACTTGCCGTCGGAAAGCTCAGAATAGTAAAGTCTGTTATTTTCAACCGTGATATAGTTTGAGCCGTCGCCGTTTTCAGCAAGAGTAACAATTCTCTGACTGCCGAATTTCTGGCGATTGACTTTATAAGTGCCGTTTACGTTTGCAGTATAAAAATACATAAATCCGTTTTCGAGGACGAGCTTACTGTCGGCAGCTTCGCTCTCGCGGAATGCAGACGGCATTTGTTCGCCGTTCTTGGCGATAGTGAGATAATCGACCTTGCCGCTGTAATCCTTAACGGCGAAGAAAACTCTGTTCTTCGAGATTCCGACTAATCTCAGCTCGTCGTCAGCCGAGGAGTAAAGCGTCTTCGGCTGAAGCTCCTTTGCGTCCATAATGCAAAGGTCGTTATTCACGGTAACGAAGTACACCGTATTGTCAAAAACGTACGCCATATTAACGTTATCAGCAACAGAGCTCGGTGCCTTTGCGCCCTTCTGCAGCTTAAGCAGTTTATGCTGTGCGTCGTCAACGAAATAAATATAGTCACCGCGAAGATTGAGCGACGAGAGCGAATTGTCTGAGTTATAGACCTTGGCATAGCTCTCCGTATCAGGCTCAAAGCGGTAAAGACCGCCCTTCGCGATATAGTAAATATACAAATAATCAGTAGCTACCTTGCCGC
>CAMPAT010000028.1 GCA_946633275.1 uncultured Clostridia bacterium | reverse complement strand
GCCTGTGTTAGGTCCTGTAATTACGAGGGTGTCGAACGATTCGCCGAGCGACACGTCAATCGGAACGACCTTATTTTTATCAATAAGCGGATGGCGCGCCGAGTGAAGATTAATTTCGCCGTCTGCGTTTACAATCGGCTTAGCCGCCTTCATTTTGAACGCAAGGTGCGCCTTGGCAAATATCAGATTTATCTTGACCGCCGCCTCGTAGCTGAGCTTTACCGCGTCGGCAAAATTTCCCGCTTCGCTTGACAGCTCATAGAGAATGCGCGCAATTTCATCGCGTTCCTTACCCTGAAGCATTTTTATATCATTATTCGCCTCAACAACGCTGACAGGCTCAACAAACACCGTTGCGCCGCTCGATGAAGTGTCGTGAACAAGTCCCTGCACGTCGCCCCTGTGCTCAGCCTTAACGGGCACGACAAAACGTCCGCTTCGCTGAGTAACAATAGGTTCCTGCAGGAATTTTGCATAATGCGGCGAGTGAATCATACTGTCGAGTTTCTCGCGGACTGAGGAAGACTTTGCTCTGATTTTACGACGAATATCGGAAAGAAACTCCGACGCCTTGTCGGCAATCTCGTCCTCGCTGATAATGCAGGCAAAAATTCTGTCCTCAAGATATTTATTAACAGTTATACTCTCAAAAAGGAAATCGAGCGAGGTGTTAACGCCGCTGCAATGGCTGCGCCACTCGTAAAGCGTACGGATACTGCGAAGCGTCGCGCCGATATTAAGAAGCTCCTTTTGCGACAGCGCTCCGCCTGCTGCAGCGCGCGTGAGCGGTCCGTTTACATTTTTCAGTCCGCTGAAAGAAGGCGCGCCGAAACGAGCCAGCAGAGAAAACGCGTCCTCCGTCTGACTCAGAAGCTGACAAACTGTCACAAAATCGTTGCTCGGCTCGACAGACAGCGCCATTTCCGCCGCGTCCTCGCACGAGGTTTCCGCCTTGAGCAGTTCAAGTATTCTGTTTAATTCAAGTGTTTCGTAGTGTTTGTTCATAGCAATTCTTTGGTTTTAAGTGTTAAGTTTTAAGCTTGAGTGTGAGCGAAGCTCACCCTTCACCTCGCAGCCGCAGGCTGCTCCTTGAGTCTTGCGGGCATAGCCCGCCCCTTGAGTCTTAATTATATAAGGCTTTTATAGAACTCCAGCGTGGTCAGCTTGTGGTCAATCCGTGATAGTAAATATTTCTCCGATATATCGCAGAGAATATCAAGGTTTTCATCGCTGAGAGTGAATGAAAACACCTTGACAATTTCGCTCAGGCAAATGAAGCGAAGCGCGCTGATAACGCCGAGTGGAGCTGTTATTGCGTTATTTCTGAAGCAGTCCTTGCAGTAAATGCAGCCCTCCTCAACGTCAAAAAACATCGGGTCGCTCTCATAAGTTCCGCAGCGGTAGCACGCAAGCAAATTCGGCATATAGCCGCCGAGGGTGAGCATTCGCATTTCCACCGCAGCTTTAATAATACGCATATCCTTTTCGCCCTTGCAGAGCAGGTGAAGCGCATTGAGCACGAGCCTTAACGTTTCAGGCGCAGGCTGTTCCTGAGCGCCGAGAAAATATGTAAGCTGCGCAAAGTACTGCGCCAGCGCAAGGCGCTCAATATCCTGCCGTAAGTCGAAAAATATTTCAATCGGCTGCGCCGAGTCGATAACATAAGCGTCGCGCCCTCTGTAAAGAGTAAAGTCGCCGTAAACAAAAAGCGACGTGGCTGACAAGTTCTGATTTTTAATCGTCTTAGCTCGGCGCACGAATGCTCTGACAAGTCCAAAATCACCTGTAAGGAGAGTGACTAATCTGTCACTCTCCCCGATAGACTGTTCCCGTATTATTAGTCCCTTGACTGTCTGCTGCATTATCCTCTGCCTTACTGTTTACGGTGTTGTAATAATTGTTGACGTACTTGATATAATCGTCAACCTTTCCTGTTTCAATAAACTTATTCCAGTATTCATCCATAATATCACCCAAGAATATTTTGCGTATACTCGGGCGGATGATTTATGCCAAATTAATCCAAGCCGAAATTATGAATAAGTCCTTCTCGGTTGCGCCAGTCCTCCTTGACCTTAACCCACGTCTGAAGGTTAACCTTGATGTCAAAAAAGCTCTCTAAATCCTGACGCGCAAAAGTGCTGATTTTCTTGAGCATTGCGCCCTTTTTGCCGATAACCATTCCCTTGTGGCTTTCGCGCTCGCAGTAAATAGTCGCCTCAATATCAAGAATATCAGCGTCATCGCGCTCGCGCATTTTTTCAATAGAAACGGCGATACCGTGAGGTATCTCCTTATCCATAAGCCGAAGTATCTTCTCGCGTATAATTTCCGCTGCAAGAACTCGCTCCGGCTGGTCTGTAAGAGTATCGTCCGGGAAAAAGTGAGGCGACTCGAACGAGAGCTTTTTCATCTCGTCGATAAGTTCATTCACTCCCTCGCCGCTCGTCGCGCACACAGGCACGACAGCTTCAAAATCAAAAAGCTGCGCAAACTGTGCAATTCGCGAGAGAAGCTCGCTCTTGTCGGAAAGCATATCGATTTTATTAATAGCAAGAATAACGGGCACGCCGAGCTTCTTAAATTTCTCAATAAGCTCCGCTTCGCCCTTCTTAATCTCACCCTTTGACTCTGTAACAAAAAGGCACGCGTCAACTCCGCCGATGGAGTCGCCAACAGCCTGATACATCTTTTCTCCGAGCTTATTATGCGGTTTATGATAACCCGGGGTATCGGTAAAAACGAGCTGCACCTCGTCCTCAGTAAGCACGCCCATAATCTTTGTGCGCGTTGTCTGAGGCTTTGAGGATACAATCGCAACCTTAACGCCGAGCATTTTATTAAGCAGCGACGACTTGCCCACATTCGGGCAGCCGACAATCGCAATAAAAGCAGTTTTGGTCATATTTATTCCTTATCTTTGGCCCTTGGCCTTTGGCCTTTGGTCTTTGGCCTTTGGTCTGTTAACAGCAAATCATTTTTCCATATAGTACGAGTTATCGCGCTTAAGTCCGATTTTAGTAAGCACGGTCTCTTCCTTTTCGCGCATATGTACCTCTTCCATTCCGCCGTTCTCGTGGTCGTAGCCGAGCAGATGGAGCATAGAATGCACCGTTAAAAATCCTATTTCGCGCTGGAGCGAATGGTTGTACTCATTCGCCTGCTCAATAGCCTTCGGTACTGAGATTACTATATCGCCGAGCAGCTTTGCGCCCGTTGTCATATCTGTATCATATACTCCGTCTTCACCGAGCGGGAAGGACAAAACGTCAGTCGGCTTATCCATATTTCTGTACTGCTTATTAAGCTCATGGATTGTTTCGTTATCGACGAAACGAACGCTGACCTCCGCGCTGTCGGTAAAGCCCTCTTCCTCAAGCACCGCATGACAGCAGCGGCGGATTAAAAGGCGTATGCCCGACGGGATATGAGTTTCTTTCTGGTCATTGGAGATTCTGACTTTTACCTGGTTCAACTTTTGCTTTTCTCCTTGTCATATTTTTCGTATGCGTTAATGATATCCTGTACAAGACGGTGGCGCACAACATCCTTCTGCGTGAGCTTAATGATAGCAATATCGTCAACGTCTTTGAGGATTTCAAGAACTGTCTTAAGACCCGACCTTTTACCGTCAGGAAGGTCAATCTGCGTAATGTCGCCCGTTACCACCATTTTTGAGCGGAAGCCGAGACGCGTAAGAAACATCTTCATCTGCTCCGGAGTAGTATTCTGCGCCTCGTCAAGAATGATGAAGCTGTCGTCCAGCGTTCTGCCGCGCATATACGCAAGCGGCGCAACCTCGATTTTGCCGAGCTCCTGGTAGCGCTGAAAGTTCTCTGCTCCGAGCATTTCAAAAAGCGCGTCGTAAAGAGGGCGGAGATACGGGTCAACCTTACTCTGCAAATCACCGGGAAGAAATCCTAACTTCTCGCCTGCCTCGACAGCGGGACGGGTGAGGATAATTCTGTTGACCTCTTTTGCGCGAAACGCGGTAACCGCCATAGCAACGGCAAGATAAGTCTTGCCCGTACCTGCAGGGCCGACGCCGAAGGTAACTGTGTTATCCTCGATAGCCTCCGTGTACTTACGCTGTCCGAGTGTTTTCGGCTTAATCGGTCTGCCCTTTGAGCTGATACAAATCGCGTCGTTTGACATACTGCCGAGCTTGTCCTCGTGCCCCTCGTTTACGAGCGAGAGAACGTAGCGCACGTTCTGGTCGGTGAGCGATTCGCCCTTGTTAATCATAACAATAAGTGAATTTACGGCACGCATTGCGCGGCTGACATTCTCCTCGTCGCCGAGGATTTTAAGCTCGCTTCCCCGCGTGATAATCGACACGGAGTACTCGCGTTCAATCATCTTAATATTTTCATCAAACGAACCGAACAGGGTAAGCGCCTGCTCGGTGTTTTCAAGTGTGATTTTTTCTTCTGTCATAGTACCTCTTTTAATTGAGATTTTAAAGCTGAGAATTCAGGGTGAGCTTAGCGCAAGCCCGACTGTTTATTCTCAATTTTAATCTTTAATTTTTCTATTCTGCGGTCTGTAACCTCAAGCACGGTGATGGTAAGATTTTCAAATTCTACAGAAGCGTCCTCACCTTCGCTCGGAAGATAGCCGAGCTTGCTGATTACAAAGCCCGCAAGGGTGTCATAGTCGCCCTCGGGGAACTCAACGCCGAGTATTTCCTCCGCGTCCTCAATCTCGGTTACGCCCTCAAAGATATATGTCGAGTCATCGAGCTTCTTAATGCTCTCCTCCTCTTCGTCGTACTCGTCCTCAATTTCGCCGACGAGCTCCTCGATAATATCCTCAAGGGTAACGAGTCCTGCCGTACCGCCGTACTCGTCGACAACTATTGCGAGCTGAATGCGCGTTTCCGTCATCTTCGCAAAAAGGCGTCCGCACGGGATAGACTCGGGTACATAAAGCGGCTCGCGGATATAATCCGCAAGCGATTCGCTGTCAGAAATTTTTGTACCCACGAACTTGAGCAGGTCCTTCACATATATTATGCCCAGAATATTGTCAAGGTCGTCTTTATATACAGGAATCCTTGAGCAGCCCTCGTCAATCGACGCCTTCGCAACGTCGTAAAGCGAGGCTGTGTCGGGCACCGCAACAATATCTGTGCGGTGCGTCATAATATCGCCTGCAACAAGGTCGTCGAAATCGAGGATGTTATTAATCATCTCGCGTATTGATTTGCCGAGCTCGCCTTCATCCTCGTCAACAAGCTGTTTAATCTCTTCTTCGGTTGAACTTTCTCGTTTAAAAAATCTTTTTAAACCGCTACTGCCCATAAAGGCATTTCCCTCCTAATGATTTCAATTCTCATTTTTCAATTCTCAATAATAGTTTAACATCAGGTTAAATCTAAGAACTGTTCGCTGATAATCTTCTTTGAAAGCTTCGTGAAATACGCTACCGTAGCGCCGTCCTGCGCCTGCGAATTTGCAAGGTCGTCGTTATAGTCAGAAAGTCTGTAAACTCTGAACTTGTAGCCGCCGGACGTGTGCTTGTAATAATCAATTACGGGCGTAATCTTAGAGTTGGTTATAGAAATTCTGCCGCCCTTGCGCTCAACGGTAATTTCCGCCATACCGCCGCACATCTGGTTAAGATTAACCTGGTGGCTGATGAAGTTTCCGATTGAGTAGTAAACGAGCATTTTATGTCCGTTTTCCTGGTTAGTAACCCACTCAACAGGCTGAAGCACGTGAGGATGAGTTCCGATTACGATATCGACGCCGAGACTCGAAAACAGCTTAACATAATCGCGCTGCTGGTCATTAACCTCGTGGCTGTTCTCCGTTCCCCAATGCGGAAGCACGATAACTACGTCTGCGTTCTTACGCGCCTCCCGGATATCCCTCGTTACCTTCTCTTTTTCAAGCATATTTACAACATACGGCTTATCCTCGGGAAGTGAAATTCCGTTTGTGCCGTAGGTGTAGTTAAGGAATGCAAAGTTGATGTCGTTCTTCTTGAAATAAGTGATTTTGTTATAATCCTCTTCGCTCGCGTTTGTGCCGACTGCAACAACCTCCGGGTGCTTTGAGAAATACTCAAGCTCCTTTAGTATTCCTGCGGAGCCGACGTCCATAGAATGGTTAGTAGCGCAGGTGAACACATCAAAGCCTGCATTAATCGCAGCGTCGCCGACTTCCCACGGAGTATTGAACATCGGATATCCGCTGTATTCAAAATCGCTTCCGCCAAGCATTGTTTCCTGATTAATAATTGCGATGTCGGCAGGCTCGATATACTGCTTGATTTCCTCATAGCAGGCGTCGTAGTTAAGAGAACCGTCGTCCTGCTTACCTGAGTCAATAAGAGTATTGTGAATAAGGTTATCGCCGACAGCAACGATAGTAACCTTGCTGTCCTTAGGCGTATTGTCAGTCGTGGTCGCCGCCTGCTGAGACGCAGTATGCTTCGGAGCGTCAGTCTGATTGCTCGCAACTCTGCCCGAAACAGCAAGAGTGCTGACAACGACAATCGCTGCAATAAGCGGAATTAATACAGGTAAATACTGTTTAAAATCTTTCTTAGCCATAGTTAAGTCTCCATATATAATTATACATAATGCATTATAGCATATTAATATAATAATTACAAGATGGTAATATAGTCACAAGTTGAAAGTTGAAAGAGTTTTAAGTGTTTGGCTTTAAGCTTTAAGTCTTTAGCTTTAAGCTTAAGGGCGGGCTCTGAACGCACCCGATTATAATGTTCCCTCAAATCGCGGTGCGCATTGTGCGCGCGTTTTGAAGCAAAAAAGCACCGCGAAGCGGTGCTTAATCATTAATTATTCCTCATCTTCGATGAATTCGTCCTCAAATTCAACCTCGAATTCAAGAGTTTCGCCGCAGTTCGGACATTCAATTCCGCCTTCCATAACGGTATCTTCATCAACGCTGATGATTTCGCCGCAGTTCGGGCACTCGATTTCGTACTCCTCGTACTCGTCCCAGTCGTCGTCAAACTCATCGTCGTAAACAATGTCCTCAAGGTCTGACAAATCTTCGCTTACAGCGTCGATTTCGTCAGAGATTTCTCCGAGGTCGTCGTAAACGCAGTCGATGTCTTCGCTGAGATTTTCAAGGACATCGATAATTGCTTTAAAAATCTTAGTCTCTTTCTTGTTTTCATCAAGATCAAGACCGTCAAGCAGACCTTTAAGATAGCCTAAGCTTTCAACTGTATCCATATTTTACTCCTTAAATATTAATCCATAATGTCTCCCGTTATAAAGGGAGCTCGTTAAGGCAATAATTATGCGCGCTCCATATACTCGCAGGTACGAGTATCGATACGAATCATATCGCCTTCGTTAATGAAGAGCGGTACTCTGATTTCTGCGCCTGTTTCAACAGTTGCAGGCTTGAGAGTGTTAGTAGCTGTATTGCCCTTAACGCCCGGCTCAGTATGAGTAATCTCAAGAGTTACAAAGGTCGGAGGCTCTACGCCGAAAACGTTACCCTTATATGAAAGGATTTTGCACTCCTCGTTTTCCTTAACAAAGCGGAAGGAATCAGGTAAATCCTTCTCTGCGACAGGAATCATATCGAATGTTTCGCTGTCCATAAAGTAATACATTCCGTCGTCGTTATAAGAATACTGCATATTTCTTCTCTCGATATATGCTGTGGGATATTTTGCAGACGGATTGTAGCTCTTCTCAGTAACTGCGCCTGTAATAACATTCTTAGTCTTAGTTCTTACGAAAGCAGCGCCCTTACCCGGCTTAACGTGCTGGAATTCAATAACCTGAAGCACGTTTCCGTCCTCTTCAAAAGTAACGCCGTTTCTGAAATCACCTGCTGAAATCATATTTTTTACCTCCAAAATTTAGC
>CAMPAT010000027.1 GCA_946633275.1 uncultured Clostridia bacterium | reverse complement strand
TATAACATAACACTCTCTCCTATTAATTAATCTTTTCTGTGAAGCTTATCATCGTCGGGATTGAAGATTTTATGTCCCGGATGTCTGCCTGTCACCTGATAATAACCTCTCAGGTCAATAAGCTTTTGAATATTATCATTTGATATATCAAAGCTTCCGCCGAGGATAACGGCATTAATCGTAATTTTTGCCCAGAGTTCAAGGCTCTCCATACGGTAGAACGCAGTAATTACATCGCTGCCGACTGCAAGCGCGCCGTGATTTTCAAGGAGCATAACGTCGTGTTCCTCAAGATAAGGCTCGATTGCATTCGGAACCTCAATAGTTGACGGAGTTCCGTACGGCGTCAGAGGAACTGAGCCGATAACAGCAACGTCCTCAATCATATTATACATATCCATAGCCTTATGAGCCACGGCAAAGCCTGTTGCTCCAGGCGGATGTGCGTGAATTACGCTCATTACATCGTCGCGCTTGTCGTAACAGCGCAAATGCATTTTAATCTCGCTTGACGGACGAAGCCCGTCAGCAGCTTCGAGAACGTTGCCATTGCTGTCGAGCATAATCAACTTTTCCGGAGTGATAAAGGACTTGCTCATACCTGTCGGAGTGGCGATAATCCTGCCGTCAGAAAGACGTGCACTAACGTTACCGTCATTAGCGGCAACCCAGCCGAGCTGCCACGTCTTATGGCACACATCGCAAATTTGTTCTTTAATCAAGGCAATATCTTCCAAATAGATGCCCCCTTCAAAAATAATATAACTTAATTGTATCATATAAATAATGGATTAGCAACAGTATGCTAATCCATTTTACTATTAATTAATAATATCGCTAAATTAACTCAAGTCGCATTTGTACAAGCTCCTGCCAGGAGCTTACGGGAGACTTAAATCCGCGAGGATTTCTGCCGTATTCAGTAAACCCTGCGCTTTTATAGAGGGCTATGGCGTTTGTGTTATCTGCGACTACGTCAAGTTCAAGCTGTTCATATCCTGCTTCTCTCGCAAGTTCTATGCAGGCTTCGAGAATAGCGCGACCTATGCCGAGACCCCAGTATTCCTTGAGGATACTTACGCCGAAATCTGCGCGGTGGCGTGTTTTAATTCTGTTACGTATTTCATCAATTCCGCCGAGCCCTGCAGGCTTGCCGTCGACCTCAGCTATCAGCTCTATTTCACGCTCGCTGTCATATTTTTTCTGCAGATACTCAGACTGTTCTTCGACAGTATAATTATTCTCGCCCGGCATAGAAAGGAGAAAGTCTGTTTCTTCGTGAGTTTTATTGAAAAGCTCAAGGCTGACAACACCGTCAGCAGCGCTGCAGCTGCGAATAACACACTCTCTGCTGTCTTTAAGCTTTATTTTATTGTAGTACTTCATCGTAATACTCCTTTTAGTTTCATCTACTTAACTATTATAATTCAAACCAAGTTATAAATAATCTGTGTTTTACTGTGAATGCTTCAGGATAATTCCGGAGCATTCTTATATGCTCTGAGTTCCATTTTTGAAACTGCTCTTCGTTCATTGAAGCGAGAGTGCCGCGGCACGCGCACATTCTACCGTGCCAGCTTTCGCGCGTAAACGGAATATCGCAGTCAAAAAATTCTGTTCTTCTGTTATCGAACAGGTCGTCATATATGTCGTCGTAAATGTTTTTGCCTGCGTCCCACAAGGAATTATGCTCCTTGACAAGAGAAACGCTGTTTTTTGCAATACTATCCTCGAGCGACCAGTCCATATAAATCTTTATCAGCTTCCCGTGCGGTTTGAGCATTCTTGAAACTTCCGACTTCATAACTTCTCTGTCAAAATACGAAAAGCATTGTGCCGCAGTAATAATATCAAAGCTGTTCTCCGAAAAGCCGGTACTTTCTGCAGGAGAAACAAGGAAGTTAATATTTAAGCCGCGCTCCTCTGCACTTTTCTTGGCGAACTCAATCTGTGCGTCTGAGATATCGGCGCCGTAAATATCGGCGTTCATATTATAAAGATTAAGCGGAAGAATTCCCGTACCTGTTCCGAGGTCAAGCCAGGAAGTTGCGTCAGCGCCAACGCCGAGAGCACACAGTCTGTCATACAGTTCCTGAGGATAAATATTGCGGTATTTTGCGTACTGCGCGGACGTGAAACCCCAGTCAAATGCTTTTCCGCTGTCAATATTCTTATCTGAAATCACGTTAATCTTCCCCTAATCTGTAATATTTCTCAATACCGCCGTAACCGATGATCAATTTATTCTCTCTCGTTTTGGCTGTCTCTTGCATAAAATGTATTCATACGTCCCCCGTTACTGCTAAATTTACATAAAGAAAGCGATATATGAAAGAGTCAGATGAAACAGCGAAGTATTCCATTTTTTCTCTTTCCCCCACGTTTCAAATGTTGTTGTAGCACCCTGAGAAAGCATATTGAGATATGCTCTCTCGTCTGATATGAACTGCGTTAAATCTCTGCCGTCGCACTTGAGCTTATACATAAGCGGAAAAAGCGCAAAAATGTTAACTGCGCTGATTCCTCTTTGCTGAATTTCGCAAAAAATTTTCTCCTCTGCTGACGTATCGGGGCACAAGCCGAACGCGTAAGAAAAAACATTTGAAATAAAGCTTGAGTGCTCTGAGGTCGCGCTGTCTTTAAAGCAGTAATTCTTTTCATCGTAAAACGCTTCAAGATACGCTTTCTTCACCGTTTCCGTATCATATACCGCTGTGCAGGAAAGATTATTAAACGAGCATAGTGCAGCGTAATAATACGCATTGATGACGCAATGTGTATCACAAAGCAAGCTGTTCTGTTCGAGATTAACGTCGTAATTATCTCTGAACTGCTCAGGCCATTCCACAACGCACCACTTATCAATTCTGTTAATCAGAACGCCGTCGGTATACTCCTGATGATAATAATCGAGAAGCGCCTTTAAATCGGGAATAATATCTTCAACGAATTCCCTGTCGTCAGTAAGAGAAAGATAGATATTTACTGCATTAACCATAATAAGCGGAAACTCAGCAATTTCCTGAATTAGCGAGCAGTTAAGACAAGTCAGGAGCGACGGCGATACGTGACTCGTATTCAGAGCGTCTCTGATTAGCTGCCTGAAAAGCGACCAGTCGCCCGTAAGCTTCCCGAAAGTAAGAGCAATATAAGAGCCGTCACCGAGATAATAGCCTTTTTCCCTGTCAGGACAGTCCTGCACAGTCTCCTGCACACCGTATTTAAGAGTATGGATACATAACTTCCAAATCTTATTAAGAGCTTCATCCTCAAAATTTTTCTCTTTAGTTTCAAAAGGATAATGCCTTGCGGTAAGCGTTATTGATTTTTCGTCGATTTCTGCGTCTTTCGGCAAAATTATTTCCGCATATCGAAACGCCTTATAATCAAATTCAGAAAGCTCATCATCAGTACCTGAAAGAATCATCCTGTCTTCGTAAGTACAGTTCGCTCGCATTTTATAACGCACGCGTCCGTTATCATCAAGTTCCTGACCGAAGCGCAGAATTATCTCGCTTCCCTTCTCGCCCTTCGCGGTCAGATTTAAATAACCGACAAAATTTGAAGAAAAATCCGCAAGATAGCCGTAATCTGTTTTCTCAAGAACAGGTTTAATCGTCTCAAAAACAAGCAGTTTTGCTTGAGATACACCGAGAGTACACAAGGCGTTTTCTTTAACTCTTGCGTTTTTCCACTCTGAGTCGTCAAAATTGACTTTTTCAAAGCCGACCTGCTTTGCTCCTGCGTCATAAATCTCAGAAAACTGAGTGTCGTAGCCGATTATGCCGTTTGACTTATATCCTTCGTGGTAAGAATACAAGAACGTTTCATCACTTGATAAGACAGTTTTACCGTCGACGATAATATCGCATAAAAGTCCGTGACAGTTATCGCCGCTGACGAACACACGATTAATTAAACCATGATAATACGTGTGAACAGCAAGCAGATTTTCGCCCTTACTAAGATACTTCTCAATATCTATTTCACGTAAATTCTGGCTGAAGCATTCCGATACAAATTTGCCGTTAATATATAGCTTAAAACAATCGTCCGCTCCTATAAAAATCTTTGCATTTTTTGTTTTGTCAAGAAAAAAGCGTTTCCGAAAAAGAATGTGGCAGTTCTGAAACTCACTTTTTGGTACGGGATAGCTGTCAAGATAACGGTGAAAAACGTTAATATACGGCAGTTTTTCAAATTCGGAAGTTGTTATCCACTTTCCGTTTAGTTTTCTATTTATGTATTGCATAAGTGTACTCGCTGAGCAGCAGGCAGTCGTTTTTTGTAAGACCGAACCTGCGCGCAATTTTAAGTGCAGTTTTAATTTTCATAGGATAAATCAGTTTTAACAGCGGCGAAGTCAGCTTGTCGTTCCCGAGCTTTCCTTCGACCATAATATGAGCGTCTTTGCTGCGCACAAGCTCCCTGATTGTGCTGTCGGGAGAAAGATAGTTGCTTCTCTCTTCAGCGCTCTTCTTCGCCCAGTTTCTGACAAATGAGTTTTCTGATGAGATTGAATATGAGTTGTCAGTTTCATCCGCGCCTATAATAGTAATGACGTGTTCTCCTGCGCTCAGAATATTCTCGCCATTTTTTATATCAATATTTTTAAAAACAAATATTTTGTCGCCTTTTTGTGTATATTCTTTACAGTTTACCGTAAGAGTAACGCAAGACTGATTTGAATATACTTTTATGTCGTAGCGACCTGCTTTTCTGACTTTAAATCGTTCTGCGCAGATATGAACAAACGGCTCGTCGCACCAATACGCTTTATATAGATAGAATGAATCCTTCTTCGTTTTTCTGTCGTACGTCGCAAGACCCTTATTGTTTTTACCTACAACTCCGCCTTCGCGTCTGTTAGCGGCACCGAAGTCAAACATATTCCAGACGTAAGAACCCCAAAGCCAGTCACGCGAAGAAATCGCTTTAATATAATTCTCGTGGAAAATGCATTGATACTCCTCAGAATAATCACCCTGCACGGGATTGGCAGAATGCAGATTAACAAGTCCTTCTGCGCCGTATTCAGAAAGGCAAAGCTTTAACTCGGGGTAATCGATATGGAAATTATCGAGCCATTTATTAAGAAATTCAAAGCCGAAATCATACCAGCCGAAGTAATGATTATAGCCGAGAATATCCGTTATTCTGTTTAGAGGCGACTCCTGGTCGAGAATTGAAAGCTGAGCACAAGTGGTATATCTCGAGCTGTCAAGAGATTTAACGAGTTTATTGAGCTCGCGCATACAAGGCACTAACGCCTTATTTTTACTGTTCTTTTTATTCTGAGTAATCTCGTTTTCTATTCCCCAGCAGAAGATACACGGATGATTGTAATTTTGCGTTACAAGTTCCGCGAGCTGTTCTCGGGCGTTATCCTGCTTTGCCTCGCTGAAGGAGGAAATAACAGGCGCTTCAGCCCAGACGAGCACGCCTTTTTCATCGCATAAATCGTAAAAATACTTATTTTGCTGATAATGCGCAAGGCGTACTGAGTTAGCGCCCATCTCAAGAATTAAATTTAAGTCCTCAAGGTGTTCTTTTTCAGTAATAGCATTACCCATACTCTCTCTGTCCTGATGGCGTGAAACACCACGGAGTTTAAGATGTTTTCCGTTAAGGAAAAGTCCTTTCTCGCTATTTATTTCCACCGTGCGAAAACCTACTCTGAGCACAACGTCATCGAGCACGCTGCCGCCGTCAACAATTTCACATTTAAGAGTGTAAAGATACGGGTTATCTACACCGTCCCAGAGAACCGGATTTTCGCACTCAAGAGAAATATGTGTCTCTTTACTTTCAGTCTGAGTAACAACAGCGCCTGTTTTATCGGCGAGAGTATATCTTATTATCGCATTGTCAGTCATATTATCAACAATACACTTAATGTCAAGAGCCCAGCCGTCATTCGCCTTTATCGGAGTTGCATAAACTCCGTCAGAAGAATAATCGCGAAATGAAAAATGACAGTTATCTGTTTCAATAAGAGATACATTACGGTAAATTCCGCCCCAGAATGTAAAGTCCGCATTTGAAGGATACACATCTTCATAATCACTATTATCAACATAAATCTGCAGGAAGCAGCCGTTTTTTATATACGGAGAAAGGTCGGTTGCAAACGCGCTGTAGCCGCCTTTATGAGTATTGACAATGTTTCCGTCAACAGCAACCTGCGCAACCGAGTTTGCCCCCTCAATAAGAAGAAAAGTATTTTTATCAGACGGAGCAAGCACTTTTTCATAAACACATTTTGTTCTTACATAGTCTTTTGTGGTGCCGTCGGCAGCATTCCAGCAATGCGGAAGGTTAACTTTCTTCTGCGCGCCGTTAATTCTGAACGTCCAATCATTATTAATATTAATGACCCTTCTCATTTCTGCTCTCCGTTAAGATTAAAAATTATATAATTCTATGATAACTTATTATTAATAATATTTCAACGTATATTTATTTAGTGACAAATTATTATTAATATGTTATAATAAGTAAAATTCAAAAGGACGGTGCTAATAATGGCAAAAAACGTTAAAGTAATCATTTCTGTATTAGCAGCATTAATCATTGTACTCTCATGTACTCTCGTTTATGTACATATCGACGCGCAAAATGAGATTGAAGCCGCTAACGCAAAATACCAGGATATCACAAAAGACTACAAGCTATACAAAAACATTATTTCGCAGGAAGAGGTTGAAAGCACATTATTCGGACAGCCGATTTCAAAAGAGCGCAACGGCGAATACCGCATGGGTATCAAAACGGCTATCGACGGCGACTACCACGCTGAGTTGACAATCTATCAGGCGAATGACGGCAAATACGAAAAAGTATTTTCTTGTGAAGCACTCGTCGGCAAAAACGGTCCCGGCAAGCAGTCTGAAGGCGACACAAAAACTCCTCTCGGAACTTGGGAAATCGGCGAGGCTTACGGTATTAAAGACGACCCGGGCAGCCGAGTTAAGTACACTAAAGTAACTGACGATATGTACTGGTGTGCAACAGGTTCAAACGGCAAGAAGTACAACACCCTTCTCTATAAGAGTCAGGACCCGAATAACGATTATTCAGAAGATGAACATCTTATGGATTATCCTATAAGATATGCTTACTTCCTCGACCTCGGCTATAACAAAGCAGGCGCTCCTTACGCAGGTAATGCAATCTTCCTTCATTGCTGGAAAGAGCCTGATTACCCCACGGGCGGATGTGTAGCTGTATCGGAAGAAAATATGATAAAGATTCTTCAGACTGTTACTCCCGGAACAACAGTTACTGTTTACTAAACTTCAAACAGCCTTCGCAATACGCGAAGGCTGTTTTTTGATAGATAAATTATTCAATTGTAAGAATGTCTGCGAAACCTGTTACCTCAAATATTTCGGTAACAATCTCATTTGCTCCGGTTACTTTCATAGCGCCTTGATTATTCATAATCTTCTGCGCCATAAGTAAAGCTCTCAAACCTGCTGATGATATATACTCAAGCTTTGAAAAATCAAGCACAAGGGAGGTAATGCCGTCAGTTTCAGATTTAATTACAGTTTCAAGTTCGGGAGCTGTTGTAGTTTCAAGTCTGCCTTCAACAGCGAGCAAAAGCTCGTTATCATTTCTGCTTTTATTAATTGTCATAATTCATTCTCCATTATAATTATATAAGTTAAAGTCGGTTAAG
Organism: uncultured Clostridia bacterium; assembly: GCA_946633275.1. Classification (GTDB taxonomy): domain Bacteria; phylum Bacillota; class Clostridia; order Oscillospirales; family Acutalibacteraceae; genus Eubacterium_R. The sequence continues at coordinate 181 of CAMPAT010000027.1, read as the reverse complement.
CGAACAATTACGCCGTTACATTCTCTTTTCGATTATCATTTCGACATTAGAGCCTTATATGAATACCGTATGGTATCAGCTTTTTATCATATTTTAATCAAACGGGTTTTCTGTTGAATAAGGTAAAGCCATGGGCTGATTGTAAGCAATGTCATTGATTTTGAGCAGGCGGAACACCTCA
>CAMPAT010000026.1 GCA_946633275.1 uncultured Clostridia bacterium | reverse complement strand
ACCTGCGGCCCCTACGTCCCGAACGTAGTGCTCTACCAAACTGAGCCACACCTCGATTAATTTGCTTTACTATTATTACACAAAAGGGGTTAATCGTCAAGTGTTAATTTTAAAAAGTTGAAAATTATTATTATTTTTGCTATTGACTTAGTATGCGAATTGCAATAAACTATTAACGAGGTACGGTTATGGATAAAAGATTAAACAAAAACACGATAATTATTATAATCCTCGTAGCGCTGATTGCGATTGCAGGGGCGGTGCTCGCGGCGACCGTAGTGGCGCAGAAGAACGACGAAAAAACTACAGCCGCAACTACAGCGCAGGCGATATCGAGCGCTGAGCTTGACTCGCTTCTCGAGCAGCAGCCGATGTTTACTGACGGAGTAAAGTATTTTTACGCTTCGTCGTCGAAGCAGCTCGAGCATGACGCAATGGGCGCGACTGTGTTTAACAATTCCGACGTCGACATACAGAGCTTCACCATCGCATTTTGCGCATACGACGAGAACGACAATCCCATCAGGATTAAGCAGCCGGACGAGAGCGGCGACGGCGCATACATCCGCACAATCAGCTACGATTTATCAAAAGTCGGCGGCGACAAGAAGTCAATCAAGCCGCAGGAGAGCTTTGACAACGTAATATTCTACGTCAGCAACGACCCGCAGATTGTCACAATCAAGGCGTGCGTTAAGACTTACACAAGCGTCGACAACATCAGCTGGGATAACCCGTATTACTCCACATTCAAGACAGTTTACTCAGGGCAGCAGCTTCAGCCCGAGCAGGAATAAAAGCAAAAGCAACCTTGACTAAGGTTGCTTTTATTCTTCTTTACTTTTGTTTTTTGCCCCAAAGTTCAATTATCGTCTCCAGCTCATCGGGGTGATTAGTCGTGATATTATCAGGCTTATTAATAAGCGCGCGTTTCATATGATGTGTTTTATCGACAGTCCAAACAGAGAGCTTATATCCGTTTTCGTGGAGCAAATCCGACAGCGTACGCGACGCGTTAGCGTGGTTACAATTAATTCCGCAGCCGCCCGTCCTGACGAGCATATCGATAATCTTCTGCTGATAATCGGCCGAAAAAATCTTAATCCTGCTCGGGATATAATTGATATAAAACTCAACGTCGGGACACAGCTCGACAACGTCGTTTGCGTTCCACTCCTCAATTCCCGTAAGGTAAACTCTGTCAATCATACCGTACTCAACAATCAAATCGTGGAGCGCAGGCAGGAGCTTAATCTCCTTAATATCGAGATTGATGATGATATCCGTATTCTTAACGCGTTCAAATACGCTTTTAAGCTCCGTGCCGTTAGTGTTTGACGGGATAATATCGTGTCCCATAACAACCGTTCCGTCCGGACGGCTGCGCACGTCAACCTCAATCGCCTTCGCGCCGTATTCAATTGCTTTTTCAACCGACTCCATCGAATTATCGGGCGTATTATACGCTCCTGCGTGAGCCGTAATCGTAAACCCGTCCACGAATGACAAAGTCCTTTCGTCATAAGATTTCGTAAAAGCGTAATTCGCCACGCCTATTACCATAGCAACAGACACGATAAAGGCAAATACCTGGTACGAAAAATGCTTCGCCCAGGTAACTGTCATATTTCGCTTCAAAAATCTCTTAAACTTTTGTCTGCGCGTGAGCTGTTCAGCCATTAAATCACCTTATTTATTGCCTGAATAGTTTGGTGCTTCCTTAGTGATATAAACATCGTGCGGATGGCTCTCAATAAGTCCTGCACCTGTAATCTTAATAAATTTTGCATTTGTGCGGAGTTCTTCAATCGTATGACAGCCGACATAGCCCATACCTGAGCGAAGACCGCCCATCATCTGGAACACAGTTTCGGAGAGAGCTCCCTTGTAAGGAACGCGACCCTCTACGCCTTCCGGCACAAATTTCTTTGAGCCCTTCTGGAAATATCTGTCTGCAGAACCGTGATTCATTGCGCCGAGCGAGCCCATACCGCGGTAAACCTTAAACTGTCTGCCCTGCCAGATTTCTGTTTCGCCGGGAGATTCCTCGCAGCCTGCGACGAGCGAACCGACCATAACGACGCTGCCGCCTGCGGCAATCGCCTTAACGATTTCGCCCGAGTACTTGATACCGCCGTCGGCGATAATCGGGATACCGAACTTGTCTGCTCTCTCAGCAGAGTCATAAATTGCAGTAATCTGAGGCACGCCGATACCTGCGACAACTCGGGTCGTACAAATCGAGCCGGGGCCGATACCGATTTTAACTGCGTCCGCGCCTGCTTTAATAAGCGCTTCCGTCGCATCTGCCGTCGCTACATTACCTGCGATAAGGTCAATATGCGGAAACGCATTCTTAACCTTCGCAACGTTACGGATAATATTATCGGAAGGGCCGGGAGCCGAGTCGAGAACGAACGCGTCTACGCCTGCGTCCGCAAGCGCCTTTGCTCTGTCAAGGACGTCGTTTGTAACGCCGAGAGCCGCCGCGCAGAGCAGTCTGTCGTTCTTATCACGGGCAGTATTAGGATACTTAACAGCCTTTTCAATATCCTTGATAGTAACAAGGCCCGTGAGCTTTCCGTTTCCGTCAACGAGCGGAAGCTTCTCGACCTTGGATTTCATAAGGATTTTCTTTGCGTCTTCGAGAGTTGTGCCTGCCGCGCCCGTAACGAGCTGCTCCTTTGGAGTCATAACCTCTGCAATTCTGATATCAAAATCAGTAAGGAAGCGAAGGTCACGGTTCGTAAGAATACCTACGAGCGTGCCGTCATCCTCGCAAATCGGAACGCCGCTGATATGATACTTGCCCATAAGTGCGTCCGCATCGCGCACCGTATGGCGCGGAGAAAGATAAAACGGATTTGCGATAACGCCGTTTTCCGACCTCTTAACCTTATCAACCTCGGTTGCCTGGTCTTCAATAGTCATATTCTTATGAACTACGCCGATGCCGCCCTCGCGCGCAATAGCTATTGCCATCTGCGACTCCGTAACAGTATCCATAGCCGCCGTCATAAGAGGGATATTAAGTGTTATGTTGTTAGTAAGACGTGTGTGCAAATCTACTCCGTCGGGCGTGACGTCCGACTTTGCAGGAATAAGGAGCACATCGTCGAAGGTGAGACCTTCTTTAACAAATTTTTCGCCGTATCCGTTCATTTCGCTGCCTCCAAACTTAGTTTATTTTTTAAAAATATTTTTACTATAATATCACTTTAAACTTACAATATCAAGTATTATTTACATTTTACGGATTTTGTCTTGCTCCAGGAGGAGTAATACTTTTTGCCGCCGATTGTCTTATACGCTCTTATTCTGAAATAATACCTTGTGCCCTTTTTGAGCTTAGTAATTTTTTTAGAAGCCGTTTTTGACGAAACGGTGTATTTTTTTACACCTTTTTTAAAGTTCTTCAATGTGCTGCGCTGGAGCTCATAGCCCGAGGCGTCTATCTTCTTCCAGCTTGCAGTAACAGTCTTCTTCGAGGTCTTGAGCTTGCTTACTGCAGGGGTTTTCGGCTTTGTACAAACTGTAGTGCTGCCGCTGTATGCGCCGTAAAGTATTCCGTTTGCAGTCGACTTATACGCCCTTATCCTGAAATAATTTGCGCGTGCAGGAGTGAGCGAAGTAATCTTCGCACTCGTTGAGTACGCAGTTTTAACCCACGTCCACTTTCCGTTCTTATACTGCTCAACGAAATATCCTGTTACGCCGCCTTTCGCCGCAGTCCATTGCAAGGTGAGATAAGTATCTCCTCTGCCGCCGCTCGCGAGCCAGACGTTCCCCATCTTCGCAGGAGAAATCATAAAGCGTCTTGAGGAAAAGCTACCGTCGTCATTTCTGTAAACGTACGCCGTCGCAATTCCCGTATTCACATTTGACGAATACCAAACGCCGAAATCGTCGTTATTGAGTACAGCGCCGCCCGGCGTAGTTACGGTAAACACAGGGCGTTTTGCCGAGCCATCGTACACATAGCTCTTCGTGCCGAGAGAAACAACGCAGTTTGACAGCATGCTGTAATCATTGCTGATGTAATCGTTTTCGTCGATATTATCGGCGTACTTTGTATTATAGTGCTCGCCGTCAAAATACTTCTCGTCGGGCTGATGCTCGTGCTTTTTGGAGTCGTCGTTTGCGCATATGTGCTCATAATTCACAAGGAAGAACTTGTAGCGATGAGAGGGATAACCGCTGTCGATGTAGTTATCGTCCCACGTGCAGTCGACATAATAATACTTCCCGTTAATCTGCACGAGGTTCCACGCGTGTCCCGAAACGGTGAACAGCGACGTATTATAAGTCGAAGTGATAATACGGCAGGAATATCCAAACTCGCGGCAAATACGGTAAAACGCAAGCGCGTAGCCCTGGCATACAGCCTTGCCCCTGACGAGCGCGCCGTAAGCAGAATATGCGGTGTCGTCGCTGTTAGCAGTACCGTTTGCTGTGTCGTAATCGTAGGTGCAGCTGTCGCAGATATAATCGTGGACGCGTTTTAACACCTCGTAATCCGAAAGGCTGTTCTTATCTACTTTATTTACAAAGCTGCTTACAGCAGAAGCGACCTGATTTTCCTGCGCTGCTGTATCGTAATATTCATAATGCAGCTCAAGGGTATAGTAATAGTATTCGCTCACAGCAACAGGTCTCGCGACGATTCCCCAGTACGACATCGACCATCGGATATAGTCGCCGTCGGTTGCGCCCGAGGCGAGATAATCGTCGCACGCACCGTTATAAAGCTCATCGCCGAGAGGCGTGAGAAGTTCTTCAGTAAGCTGCGTTTTGGTGATATAATACACGATAAAATCCGACGTGCGTTTCTGAAGCTGAGTGCTGATTATTCCGTAAAGCTGCTTGCCCCGGGTATAATACGTTTTGCCGTTCAGTCTCTTCGTCGCCGAGGCAGGAACAGAGTATTCCTCAACGGAGCCGGAAGGGATTTCACGTCCTGCGAAAAAGGGATTTTGCTGTTCGCTGACGCTTATTGAATCTTGTGCGAGAACCTGCATTTGCTGTGCCGTGCCGAGCGGCACGAGCATAATTAATGCAAGCAAAAGCGAAATCAGTTTTTTCATATAATCACCTATGTATAATTATTTAACTCCCGTACGTTTACAGTTATCGTACATCGGGCAGGAATCGCATTTCGGCTTGCGTGCCGTGCAGGTGTCGCGCCCGAAAAGCACAATTCTGTGGCAGAAGTCCGCGCCCTCGTCGGCAGGGACTACCTTCTTAAGCTCCATTTCAATCTTAACGGGCTCCTTGACATTTACAAGTCCGATACGGTTTGAAATGCGTATCATATGCGTATCAACCACGATACTCTCCTTGCCGTAAACGTCGCCGACAATAAGATTAGCAGTCTTACGACCTACGCCCGGAAGCGTAATCAAATCTTCGATATTATCGGGTACAATTCCGCCGAAGTCGTCGCGGATTTTCTGCGCCATACCGATAATTGACTTTGCCTTATCGCGGTAAAAGCCGCAAGATTTTATAATCTCTTCAACGTCGCTGAGGGCTGCGTTTGCGTAGTCGTCGAGCGTTTTATATTTTTCAAAAAGCGCAGGTGTTACCATATTGACGCGCGCGTCCGTGCATTGCGCGGAAAGGCGCGTAGCAACAAGAAGCTCAAACGGGTTTGAAGCCGTGAGCGAACAAATTGCTTCGGGATATTCCTGCTTAAGTATCTCAATCGCGTTTAAAGTTCTTTCTTTTTTAGTCATTCTTAATTTTGTCCCAGTATTTCTTAAACGCCTGCTCATTTTTATTATCGCCGTACTCGTAGTAGCGCGCGTCCTTGATTGCGTCGGGCAGGTACTGCTGTTTTATGTAATGATTAGGGAATGAATGCGGATAAAGGTAATGCTGTCCCTTTATCTCGGCGTCCTCACCGTCAAAATGCTTATTCTGAAGCTGGCGTGGGATAGGTCCGCTCTTTCCGTTCTTAACGTCCGATAGCGCCGCGTCAATCGCGCCTGCGCCGCTGTTACTCTTCGGCGATGTTGCAACGAGAATAACGGCGTCCGCGAGCGGTATTCTCGCCTCCGGAAGTCCGACCATAAGCGCAGCGTCTACCGCCGCTTTGACAATCGGGATGATCTGAGGATACGCAAGCCCTACATCCTCGCAGGCGCAGACCATAAGCCTTCTGCAAGCGCTCGGCAAGTCTCCTGCCTCAAGCAATCTTGCAAGGTAATGGAGCGCAGCGTCGGGGTCAGAGCCGCGCATACTCTTCTGATATGCGGAAACGATATCGTAGTGCTCGTCGCCGTCGCGGTCATAGCGCATAGACGATTTCTGTACGAGCTCGTCTGCCGTATCCGCAGAGATAATCTTCCTGCCGTCGACAGCAGGCGTCGCAAGGTAACAATTCTCAACGGTATTGAGCGCCTTTCGCACGTCTCCGCCGCAGCCGAGAGCGATTTTATACGCCACATCGTCGGGGCACTCAATCTCAACGCCGTTTTCATCAGAGAGAAAATCAAAGCCTCGCTTAACCGCGGGGATAATGTCCTCAGTCTCAATGCTCTTGAATTCAAACACGGTAGAACGCGAAAGAATGGCAGAGTAAACATAAAAATAAGGATTCTCCGTAGTGGATGCAATCAGAGTAATCTTGCCGTTTTCAATATGCTCAAGCAGGCTCTGCTGCTGACGCTTATTAAAATACTGAATCTCGTCGAGGTAAAGCAGTATGCCGTTCGGCGCGGTGAAGGTATCAATCTCCGCGACGATATTCTTGATATCCTGCGTTGAGGCGTTTGTACCATTAAGCTTCCTCAGCGCGCGCTTCGTCTTATTCGCGATAATCGAGGCGACGGTAGTCTTGCCTACGCCCGAAGGTCCGTAAAAAATCAAGTTCGGTATATCTCCGCCGTTTATCATATTATACAGCGCCTTGCCCGGGGTGAGCAGGTGGCGCTGGCCGACTACGTCGGAAAGCTCTGTCGGACGGATTCTGTCCGCAAGGGGTGTGTTCATAATTCTTCCTTTCAGTTCTCAGCCTGAGTGCGGCTGAAAACACAGCCGCAAAAATTCTGCCTGTACAAATCGTACTCGCGGCTGAGCTCGATTGAGCGCTTATAGCCCTCGCGTTTCTTGAAATCTGACGGGAGCCATTTCACGCCGTATTTCTCCGCGAGTTCAAAGCCGATTTCGTTAATCTTCTGCGAATTCTTAAGCGGACTTATGGAAAGCGTGGTGCAGAAATAATCAAAGCCGTTTTCCACCGCAATCTGCGCCGCTTTTTCAAGCCGCAGGCGGTAACAGATAAAGCACCGCTCGCCGCCCTCGTGCGCGTTTTCATATCCTTTAACTGCAGAGAGGAACTCGCCGTAATCGTACGCGCCCCTGACGAGCTTAATCTCGTTTTTAACAGGCAGATTTGCGATAAGCCGCTTTTGCTCCTCAAACCGTTTTTCAAACTCGCTCTTTGGCGAGATGTTAGGGTTAAAATAGAATACCGTAATATCAAAGTAATCCGAAAGATACTCCAGAGTATAGCTTGAACAGGGCGCACAGCAGCTATGAAGCATAAGCTTCGGCAGTGTTCCCTGTTCAGTAATTCGGTTAATGATTTTATCGGTTTCCTTCTGGTAATTAATCTTATTCATACTGTTATTTACTCAGGAAAGGTGCCGGATTAACTTTTGAACCGTTTATGATTACCTCAAAGTGACAATGAGGTCCTGTTGAGTTGCCCGTTGAGCCTCCCTTAGCAATCTGCTGACCCTTGACAACGCTCTGTCCGACATTGACGAGAATTGCAGAATTGTGGGCATAAAGCGTTACGATTTTCCTGCCCTTTGAGTCTGTGCCGTGGTAAATCATAACGTAGTAGCCGTAAGAATAATTAAGTCGTCTTACCTTGATTACAACGCCTTTCTGCGCTGCGACGACCTTGC
>CAMPAT010000025.1 GCA_946633275.1 uncultured Clostridia bacterium | reverse complement strand
GCCTTTGACATATTTTGCCATCTCCTTTCCTACATCGTAAGCTTCGGTGTCCGAGTAATCGTAAAAGTAAACCTTGCCGTCGCCGCCTCGGAAGAATTCGCCTACGTCTACGTCGGCATATTCGTGATTCTTAATGTCGACGGCTACCGTGCAGCCCTTGTTTCCGAGAAAGAGCTCAACGGCACGTTTGTCCTCTGCTTTCTGTTTAGTGTTGTAGAAGTCAATAAACGCATTTATGATTTCTCTGTCGTTTTCAAATTCTGTAAAGTAAAGCTCGTAGGCGTTGTAATCACCAAAGGATATGTCGCCGCTTTTAGCAATGGTTTTGCCGTATTTGAATGCAACGCCGGTAACCGTATCTTTCGTGAGCTTGATGTGACAGCCTTTTGCGATATAGTAATAATTCTTGCTGCCTTGAGTTACTTCTATTACATCATAATCGCTGTTGCAACCGATGAGCACAGCGTATTTTTTACCGTCAGGCGCGGTGAGCTTCGCCTCCTTTTGGTTATTGAAGTAAAATGTGTCAGCGCTGTAAAACAGCGAGTCAAGCGGTGTTAACGGTTCAAAGCTTCTGCCCGCAAACTCCACGGTGCTGCCCTCTACGCCTACGCCTGCCGCGTGCTTGTTATCGGCGTCGGTATTCCCTGTGAAGAAGGCAAAAACTCCGGACATCGCGATTATAACAGTGCATATAACGACTGCTATCGCCGTGCCGAGCTTCTTCTTTTTATCCGACTGTATCAGCTGTGAGCGAAGCTGCGCGTTTTCCGCCTTGAGCGAGGACAGCTCGCCCGATGAGTCGTGCGTCTGTTCCTTTTCCTTCGCTTCTGCGCCCATAAGCTCGCTTATGTCAATATTGAATTCGTCTGCAATTTTCAGCAGGGTGGCAGTTTTCGGCATCGACTCGCCGTTTTCCCATTTTGAAACGGCCTTGTTTGATACTCCGAGAAGCTCGCCAAGCTCCTTTTGCGAAATCCCTTTTTCCGTTCGCAGAGCGTATATTCTTTCTGCAAACTCCTTGTTATCCATAGCGTCACCTCTTCTGTGCTTCGGTGTGTTTTACGGTTTCATTTTGACACATCCGAGGTCTAAAATCAATAGAAAACGCAAAATATAAACTGGATTTAATATTCTACTGACGGTGGACTGTATGTTGTAGCTCGCTAATGTACAAAAAGGGACGAAGTGTACAAATTAAACTGCGCAAATTGTGCATATTCCACAATCGGCTGTTCAAAATTTTGTAACATTTTAAGATGACAAGATGTTGACCGAAAAGGCGAAATGTTTTATAATATAATAGATAAGGTATAATTATTTAATATTTTAAAATAGTTATAGATAAAGTTATTATATATAATTACCGTTGGGAGGTAATACTATGAAATCTAAGTTTACGAGAAAGGCGCTGAGCGTACTCCTGTCCGTGCTGCTCGCAGTGAGCGGACTTGTTCCCGTTATGTCCGTTTTTGCGGAAGACGGCGTTGTACAGGTGTATGACCTCCAGATATTCTACAAGGACTCCGGAACTATGGTGCCGACCTACGACAACGAGGACACGAAGGAGAAGCACATTGAGCGAATTCCCGAGGGTGAAACCGTGCAGTATACATATAAGCTCATCGATTGTACGGCTCCGGATAATTCGTATATCAAGTGGTACAGCGAAAACCCCGTACTCGTTGATACAGACCAGACAGGTAAGGTAAAGGCGTTCGACTCGTCGAAGGGCGCCGTTGTTCAGTCGTGGATTGATAACGAGGTTAAGCCTATTCCGCTTATCGGAAGCGTGATGGGAACTGTATTTGAAAAGGTGTTCTTCAACGAGTATACCGACCTTGACAATATGGATACCGAGGCAATCGTTGACCTTATGGTTACGGCGCTCGGCTCTGATTCACGTCTTGCAGATTATGTTGAATCGTACAAGGGACAGCTTGTTGATTCGCTTCGTGAATATCTCGACAAGGTTAACACTCCTATTTACTGCCAGCTCTTTGCGTCTGACGGTACGCTTCTTGCGCAGGATAATATTGACGTCACGGTTGTTAAGAATGACGACCCGCTTTCAAACTTCCTTCCCAACGGAACACATATCGTCAATAAATCCCAAATTAATACTACCCAGCCGAAGGGCGGCGAGGTGCAGCTTTACGCTATCACGACGCCGCAGAGACTTCGTTTCGGCGTTGTATATTCAGTTAAAGCTTCGTCAATTTTCTCTCAGGGCAAGGTAATTGCAACAGTTAACGACAGCGGTCTCGTTACGTTTAAAAACACGGGAACCGTGACGATTGTTGTGTCTCCCGACTCGGAAGAGGTTATCGAAGCAATCCTCAAGCTTGTTAACTACGTTTACGCGCTCGATAATACGGGCACACTTGACACTACCAAGGTAGCCGACGCGCTCATCAAGTATATGGGCGTTGACATCAACCGTAACGTGCTTGCAGGTATTCTCGACGCTGCGTTTGCAGTTAAGGATATTGCGCAGGACACAGCCGACCCTGTTCAGCTTACTGCAACAGCAGTTGAAATTATCGCAAATATCATTCTCCAGATGGTTTATAACGACTCAATTACGTTTAACGTTGTTGAGGCTCAGCCTGTTGAGAACTTCAACATTGACGGCGTTACGACTGTACGCGAGGGCAGCGAAATCCAGCTCGGCATTATTGACGTTCAGCCCGAGGCGGGCGACCTTACGGGTATGGTATGGACTTCGTCAAAGCCGGAGGTTGCGAGCGTAGACCCGTCGACGGGTGTTATTAAGGGTCTTGACGCAAACGGCGCTCTCGGTCAGCTTTCGTCGGCGACTGCGGAGATTACCGCGACGGCAAAATCGGGCGTATCGAAAACGGTGACGGTGACCGTCACGGGTAAGACGGGGCGGTATATTTCGCACGTGGATATTATCGGCGATGATACCGTCGAGATAGATTCCAGCGCGGACTACTCATATTCGCTTTATCCGAGCCGTGTTGCAAACGCTGAAAACCTCTATACCCTCTGGGGAATTAAGACGGGTGAGGACGAGGACGGAAATCCTGTATATACCTGGGCGTCCGACGACGCTCCTGTAAGTAACGGCGTAGGTCAGATTGACTCGAAAGGTCATTATACAACTCTCAGCGGCGGTTACTGTACAATCGCTATGAAGGCGTATACCGGTTATCAGCTTTCAAGCGGCAGCTTCTATGAGATTTCAAGCTTCATCGCGGAGAAAGAAATACGCACGGGAATTCCTGTTGAAAATATACATATTACAGTTACGGGCGGAACCTCAAACGGCGATGTTAACCGTAATAATACCGTAACGATTAACGGCGAGAACTATCAGTACGTAACTATTAAGAAAAATGTTGCCGAGGCGTATAACGGCAACGGCGCAAAGCTTGCCGCAACAGTTTATCCTGCAAACGCGACAAACCAGAATTTAACGTGGGTTGTTGATAACGGATACTACAATACTTCTGTCGGAGATGATACGCATACAGTATCTGTTACTCAGAAAGTGGGACACGAGGTTGCAGATACCTTTAACGTATACGCTGTTTCAAGCGACGGAAAGATTAAATCGAACGTTATCACAGTCTGCGTTACTAAGAATTACGTTACGGGTAACGTTGTTAACGAAAATCCGATAATTCTTACTAACGGAGGAACGGGCGAGGCGACTCATACCGTAAGCTTTGACGGAAGCTGGACTTCTACAGGCTACGCCTGCTATAAGTGTAACTGGTATTCGTCGGATGAGAGCGTCTTCACCGTTCAGACTCAGACGAACGATAACCGCGACGCAGACCTTGTCGGCCGTGACGTTGGCGAGGCAACTCTTTACTGCGTATCTGCAGACGGCGGCATTGTCGGAACTGCGACGGTAAGAGTCCGTCCTGATAAATCGGGACTTAAGCAGGTTATGGAGCTTTGCGAAGATACCGTAATTATCAGAACGAAGGATAATAAGAAGCTTTATCAGGATTATATGAAGAAGCTCGACCTCGCATATTCAGTATATTATGACGAGGAAATGGCGGCTCAGGATACTGTCGACACAGCGAGAAAGAACCTGCTTTCAGCCTTCTTCAAGCTCGGCGGATTTGTCGGAGTCAATGAGGTCACCATCGTTGACTCAAAGGGTAAAAATGTCGGCGACCATATTACTGTTGACGTAGGCGCAACGAGTAGCTATAAGAATTACAGCGTTGACCTTGACTATGTTACTTCGCCCAAGGGCGCTATGTACAGCGACGTTACGTGGACGTCGTCTGACAGCGCAATTGCCGTAGACCGCGGCGGCGTTTGCCGTCCTACTTCAAACAACGCGTGCGCGGCAGTAATTACCTGCACTATGGAGGATTACAGCGGCAGAATTATTACTGACGATATTTACGTTTCGTTCGCAAGGACGAAGGCGACGGGCATTGAGCTTGATACTACTACTATCACGGGCGGAAAAGTCGGCGAAACTCAGACTATTACCGCAACTGTACAGCCGAGCGGAACCTTAGGCGTAGGCGGCGCTTCGGCTACTAAGGTAAAGTGGGAAACGTCAGACCCGGAGATTGCGACTGTTGACGAGAACGGCGTCGTAACATTTGTCTGCGGCGGCGACTGTCAGATTACCGCGACCTCGTACGACGGCGGATTTACTGCAACGTGTAACGTTAACGTAGTTACGAACTACGACGGACTTACAAATCTTATTCAGCAGTACCGCGACCTTAACCTCAACAGAGTATCTTATTACCCCGATACCTGGGAGGTTTATACGGCGGCGCTTGATTCTGCGCAGGCTATGATTGACAAGCACCAGGGCTATTCGCAGAAAGATGTAGACGCGATGTACGCTACTCTCGAGTCGGCATACAACGGACTTAAGAAATATACCGACCTTCAGGGCATTGAGCTTTACCTCGACGGCGAGGCTACTTCAAACTTCTATCAGTTTGACCTCAGCGTGCTCTCCGAAGGTATCAGCTATAAGAACGCGAAGCTCGACCTTAACGTAAGACTTTATCCTAACAACGCGTCGTATCAGTACGTTGAGTGGGTGTCGTCCACACCGGAAATTTCCGTAACTAACGAGGGCGAGGCTTCGCCGACTGCAAACAGCTCCTGCTACGGCAAGATTACCTGTACGGTAACCGACCATTTCGGAAGGTCGTTTACCGACGACGTATGGGTATCGTTTGCGTACTTCCCGGTTACGGGTATGGAGCTTTCGACTTACAATATTAATGGCGCAATAGGCACAACGTATCCGCTTGCGGCTACTGTACAGCCTGTCGGCACAACAGCCGCTCATATCGGCAAGGCGTCCATCCAGGATTACTACTGGGAGAGCGATAACGACGAAATTGCAACTATCGACCAGAACGGCGTAGTTACCTTCGTCAGCGCAGGCTCAACCAAGGTAAGAGCAATTTCTTACGACGGCGGATGGTCGGCAGAGTGTGTTGTTTCTACAGAAGGCGACAGAAGCCGACTGAATGAGCTTCTTGAGCAATATAAGGACGTTAACTACCAGGATTACAATTATGAGGTGGGTCAGGCGTTCAAGCGTGCGTATGATGACGCTGAGAATGCGCTTACGGATATGACTCTTACTCAGGACGAGATTGATTCATATGCTGACGCGCTTGAAAGCGCAGCAAACGCTCTCGCAAATAATGAGTATATCCAGGTACAGAAGATTAATATCGCATATAATGACTGGAAGGACCCGACCTTCAGCTCTGCTTCTCAGGTATCAAGCGGTCAGGTCGGAACGAGCGACGCGCTGTCGATTAACCTTTCAAACGGTCACGCAGATTATAACTATAATAACTACGTTTACCTTAACGCAGGCGTAAGCCCGAGCAACGCGTTTTATAAGACGCTTCGCTGGACGGTTAACAGCACTTCAAATATGAAGAGCGAAATTTCCGGCGCGCAGATTAAGCTTACTCCTACTGAGAGAAGCGCGGCGGGCGTTGCGAAGGTTACCGCGACCGCAACCGACGACTACGGCAGAACGTACAGCCGTACGATAAATGTCGTTATGGCGGATAAGGTAACGAACGGAATTAACATTTCAGACACTTCACTCACGAAGTATGCGACTGACGATAATTATACAGTCACAGCGACTGCATATTCGACAAACGGTACTCCCGACGTCGGCACAATCGAATGGTCCTCGTCTGACGAGAGCGTAGCTACGGTAAGCGGCGGCGTAATTGACTTTATCGACAAGGGCGAGTGTACAATTACGGCTAAGACGGTTGACGGCGGATATGCTAAGACAGTTTCCGTTTCTGTTCTTACGAACTTCCAGCCGCTTGCAGATAAAGTTAACGAGTATGAGGCGCTTATTGACAGCGTCGACGACGAGATGATTTATACAGAAGAGAGCCTCGGCGTTCTCGGCGCAGCAGTTGCGGAGAGCCGCGCTGTTATTAACGAGGGCAAGGCTACTCAGTCTGAGGTTAACTCTTATCTCGATACTCTTAACGCGGCGTATAACGGACTTGTGAAATATATCGCGCCGACTGAAATTAATATCACCGTTCCTGAAGGACAGGAGGGCGTTTCAGTTCCGAATGACGGATATGTCCGCAAGACTGCAAATACGCTTACGAATACGTCGATTCAGCTCGGACTTAACGTTGAGCCGGCAGACGCGATTTATAAGAACGTACAATGGAGCTCTTCAAATACGGCAATTACTGTTGACGATAACGGACTTGTGAAGAACACAATCTCCGGCGCGAAGGCAGCGGTAATTTCCGTTACGGTAACTGCGTATACAGGCGAGTCCTTCACGACGAGCGTTAACGTATCGTTTGTTAGAAAGCCTGTTACCAAACTTGAATTCCCGAACGACATTGTTTACGGCGCTGTAGGCAAGACGAAGAGCATTAAGCTTACGGCAGCAGACCTCGGAATTGAAACGGGCTATGCAGAAACGTCGTACCTCACGGATTGTACCTACACTTCTGATAATGAAGAGGTTGCGACGGTTAACGAGAACGGTCTTGTAAGATTTATTTCGCAGGGTCAATGTACGATTACTGCCGTTTCGCACGACGGAGGATATTCCGGCACAATTACTGCTTACACAACCTGGGACACAAGCGCACTTGAAGAAGCGCTTGCCGAGGCGGAGCAGATTGATTATATGGATTATAAGCCTGAAGTCGGAAATGCATTCAAACAGACTTACGACGAGGCTCTTGAAGTGTACGAAAATCCGTATGCTTCTCAGGAGGAAATTGACGAGGCTTGTGAGAATCTTACTACAGCGCTCACAATGCTTGAGGATGAAGAAAACGCCTTCATTCCTGCTCAGCCGTCAGTAACCGTAAACGGCGAAGAGGCTGAGGACGGCGGATATTACGAGCTTCCTGAAGGCACGGCAGTTATCAACGCCTCGGTTAATGATGACGCGATGATTAAATCGTACGCATTCGCTCTTGAGGACGTAACGGGCGCAACCGTTACGAGAAACGGCAACACGTTTAACGTAACGAAGACTGCCGACGCGGCGAGCCTTACCGTTAAATTCACCGCTGTTGACGAATACGACCGCGAGACTGAAGAGAGTTATACCATTCACCTTGTTGATGTGATTGTGAACGTAACTGACTTTACGTTCACCGCAGACGGAAACGAGGTTGAGGGCGACTCAATTATCCAGACGGGCTACGCGCTTCGTTATACTGACTTCCACGGAATTCAGCTCGGATATAATCTTGTGCCTGCGGACGCAACTGAGCCGCAGAGCGTTGAGTGGTCGATAGATAACTCGACATATATGACTGTAAGCGATACGGGCATTGTTGACCTCACGTCGCGAGGCAAGGGTATTGCCCGCACTTCAAACACCCAGGTAATTACATGTACAATAACCAACACAGACGGTACAACCGTCACTAAGACGATTACCGTAACGGTATCACGATAAGGAGGGAAAAGATATGAATAATCGCAAAAAATTACT
>CAMPAT010000024.1 GCA_946633275.1 uncultured Clostridia bacterium | reverse complement strand
AAATCTTAAGCTTGCTTTCTCAAAGATGGGCAACGGCGAGCTTATTTCTGCCGGCAATGATTCAGGCGTAGTTACTGCTATCGGTTCTCCGAACTCAACCGGCGCAGGTCAGGACTTTAACGTTAACTTCTGGGGTTACGATAATTCTATCGTATTCAGAACTACTCACTCCGCTGATTACCTTAAGCTTCCTGATTCAAATATCAGCCTTTGGACTCAGAGCGGCTTCCCGATGGGTCTTGACGCAATTAACATTTCCGACCCGTCGCAGTACGCTCCGGCAAATGACGGAAAGAACGGACAGATGACCAACGGCGGCAATGAAGTTAATACGGCAGTTGCATCTGATGTTATCGCGAATAACAATATCTGTGCAGGACTTACCGCTGATAACGATGCTTATGTAAGCGGTACAGTTAATAAGAAGCAGGGTAAACTTGTTCTCGGTAGAGTTGACAACAGAAGCGATTCGGGTATTTTCGTAAACGCTTCCCGTGTATCGCCGATTTCTAATTCTATTTATGCAACAATGGCAGATAACACCCGCATAACCACAGCAGATGACGTCAGCGATGATAACTACTTTACAACTGATTTGACCGATAATCTCAACACATTTGATAATATCGATAATCATCCGAATGATGGCAATGTCGGCGCTCTTGGTGCCGTATGGACATCAAATAAGAATACTACGGAGATGAGAGCTTCTACTTCGCTCTATGTATCCAAGGAAAACAGCAATAAGCTTACAAGCACTACAAAGCTTTCAATCGATACTTATACCTTTACCGATAAGCAGTTCGGAGCTCTTATCTGGTGGAAGTATCAGAATGTTAACACCTTCGGTTATACTTACCACGGATACCGTCATGACTGGACAAATTACAGCAGAACTATCCAGGTTGTTAATATAGCTGACCTCTTCAGACTCATTCAGGAGTGCGAGGACGCAGGATACGCTGCTTCGGAATATACTAATGCTTCCTGGACAGCTTATGCATCTGCTCTCGCAGCAGCAAAGGACAATCTCGAGTATTCGAATAAGTCAGCTGAATGGGTACTTGAACAATGCCAGACAAGATATGACAATCTCTTCGCTGCAAGAGATGGTCTTGTTAAGGCAGCAGACAGAAGCGCGCTTATCGCAGCGCGTGACGCAGTTAAAGCTGTATATGACGCAGGCAAGAACAGCTCTGAATTCGGAGGACCTTGGTCAGACGAAAGCTGGTCAGCATTTGCAAATTATTACAGCAACAACGTTGTAGCTGCTCTTAACGATACTTACTCAGCAACAAACGTACGTAATTACACTTACTACAATCCGGCTGGCACAGATAAGTCAGATGCACAGAAGGATATTGAAGCTCGCGCTGCAAGAGTTGTTGAGCTCAAAGAAGCTCTTCAGTCAAACGCAGACTTCACTCCTCTTGATAACGCAGTTGCAGCTCTTACAGCTAAGGTTAACTCAGGAAGCTATACAACAGCTTCGATTGCAGAAGCTAAAGCGGCTCTTGAGGACGTTGAATACTTCTGGTATAGCGACGCAGAGCGTAAGGCAGTATTTGCTTCTACAGAAGCTGACGCTGCTATCGCAGCAGCTGCAGCAGCAGTTGAAGCGGCAGGTAATCTTCTCGTAGCAGCTGACGCAGACGTCGTTGCTAACTCAGATGATATCGCTTCTGCAGCACGTGCAGAGCTTGCAAAGAGCAATAAGGACCCTGACGCTTATGATTATCAGGCAGTTCAGTCAATGATTGACAGCCTTGTTGCTACTACAGCAAACGCGCCTGTATTTGAGAATAACTCCTATTACGGTGAGCTCAAGACAACAGGCTACACCTGGCAGCATATGAGCGAGGTTAACGCGCTTGTTACTGACGCTCTTTCGCAGAACTTCAAGACATATACGATTACTATCACAGGTGTAGCAGACGCTTCAGCTACTGAGTATGAATACACAGTAGGCGGCGAAGCTCAGACAGCAACGGGCGCAACGCTCAGCGGTATTCCTTACGGTACTGAGGTACGAATTCACGCACCTAACAGCCAGTATTGCAACTGGTACTATACTTTCACATCGGCTACAACTTCAAACGCTAACAGAAAGTATCTCACGAATGATAATATCATTAACTTTGTAATCGTTGGTGATACGACCTTCGACCTTGAGAACGAAACCAACGTTGCTCAGGACGGTAAGGTTAAGCTCACATATGCAAGCAGCCTTCGCAACACTTCTTACCTTGTAGAATATGTTGAAAAGGGCGAAGTTACTCTCCCTGAGGCTCCGAAGTATGCGAACTATACCTTTATGGGCTACACAGTAGACGGCAATGATTACGCTGCAGGCGATACACTTAATGTTACGAAAGAAACAACGGTCATCGCTAATTATGAGTGCGAAGACGAAGATGGAATCGTGCTTTACATCGCAAATCTTAAGGACTCGATTACAAACTATTCTTATGTATATGCTAGCTACAACCAGAAGGTTGAAATCACCAAGGAAGGTCTTTCAACACCCGGCACAAGAAACGCGGGCTCAGTAACAGTTGACGGAGAAGAAAAGACCTTAGGTTTAAGCAGCGCATACAAGAACTACACCTATAACGGAGATTCAATCTACGCGTATACTGTTATCAAGGGCGACCTTGCTGCTCTTGATGAAAATGAAGAAACTGAATTTGAAAGAATAATCGAAACGAGAGATAAGGACGAATACGATGAGCCTGACGCGCAGCTTCTCGGCGCAGAAACAATTTTGGCATACGGCGAAAATTACACCTTCTTCGCAAGTGAGAATATGATAATTATTCCTTATACTAAGGCTGAGTATGATGAGGCAGTCGCTGAAGGATTTGTTAAGAATCCGCAAGACGAGAACGGCGCTTCGGTATTTGCAAGTTCAGACTTTGTAAGAGGCGAGGATAAGATTTCTATCGTATCAAATTACGTTCTTCCTGAGGGCTGCGAGTATGTTGAGGCAGGTATCCTCTTCACAGCGAAGAAGAACAGCGAGGTTCCGAGCGTAGACCTTACATTCAATAATGTAGGTTCAAACGGAATCGCACGTATGAAGTCGTCGAAGCATACTGTAGGTAATCAGTACGTTATCTCGCCGTTTAAGATTACGGGTATCCCTGCAGGTACAGTAATTAATGCTAAGTATGTTGCATACTTAACATATACTGACGCAAACGGCAATCAGAATACAGTTCTTTCTGACCCGCAGAGTGCGACAGTTACAATCTAACGGAGGTGGCAAAGATGAGAAAATATTCAGAACCCGAAATCGAGATTCGCGAGTATAAGCTTGCTGCCGACAAGATTCTTACTGAAGGCTCAAATGTAACAGGCAACCCGGAGAACAATCTCCACGATGATGACGAGTACGATTATTTCGGCAATAACTAAAGCGAAAGGCAACCGCGCAAGCGGTTGCCTTTTCACTTATAATAGTTTTATATACTTTATTAAATAAGTGTTACATTATTATTTTTAATTTGACTTATTATAATTTATATATTATTATATATTTTGGAAAATTATGAACTATTGGCGGAGAATACTATGAATGTTTTAATTTGCGGACTCGGTCTTATCGGCGCAAGCCTTGCTAAGACTATTAAGAAGAATACCGATTATACTGTACTCGGCTGGAACAGAACAACTTCCGTTACGGAAAAGGCGCTTCGCGACGGCGTTATTGACAAAACGGGAGATATCGACGAACTTATGGCTGAGGCGGACATTACGTTTGTTAATTTTTATCCTGACGCGATTGTTCCGTTTATCCTTGAACATAAGGATAGCTTCAAGCAGGATAGCATTGTAACTGACTCCTGCGGCATCAAGGCGAAGATTTGTGCTGAGATGGGAAAGCACAAGGAACTTAAGTTCTATTTTATCGGAGCTCACCCGATGGCAGGTCGTGAGGTCGGCGGATACGATAACAGCCTCGATAATCTTTTCGACAATGCAAGCTTTATCTGCACGCCGTATGACGATACTCCGAGAAATAAGACGGACGCACTTGTCGGACTTGCGAGTGATATGGGATTTAAACGTACAGTCGTTACTACTCCTGAGCACCACGATGAGATGATTGCTTTTACGTCTCAGATTGCTCATGTGCTTGCGTGCTCTTACGTTCTCTCACCGCTTGCCCCTATGCACGCCGGATATTCTGCAGGCTCTTACCGCGACGTAAGCCGCGTTGCAAGGATTAACGCAGATATGTGGACTCAGCTCTTCCTTGATAATAAAGAGCCTCTTGTGCGCGAGATAGACGACCTTGTATCAAATCTTATGAGATTTAAGTATAATATCGTCAACGGCGACGGCGAAGCTCTCACGGAGCTTATGAAAAAAGGCAATAAGATTAAGGAAGAAATCGGTTAATGAAAAAAGTAAGAGTTTCCGTTAATAACGGCTACGATATATTAATTGAACAGGGAATAATAAAAAACTGCGGAAAGTATATTAAAACAGTTAAGCCGTGCAAGAAGGTATGCCTTGTCAGCGATACTAATGTTTACCCCATTTACGGAAAAGGAGTAAAGGCTTCACTCGAAAGTGAGGGCTACGAGGTTTTCACTTTCATTTTTGAAGCGGGCGAAAGCTCAAAAACTACGGATACAGTCATTAAGATTGTTGAATTTATGTCTGAAAATGAACTCACGCGTAACGACCTTGCGGTTGCGCTCGGCGGCGGAGTCTGCGGCGATATGTGCGGCTTTGCGGCTGCGATTTATCTGCGCGGAATAGACTTTGTACAGCTTCCCACGTCGCTTCTCGCCCAGGTTGACTCGTCTGTAGGAGGCAAGACGGCAGTCGATTTACCGCTCGGCAAAAATCTCTGCGGCGCGTTTCATCAGCCCTGCCTTGTACTTATTGACAGCAATACGCTTGATACGCTCACTCCTCATTTCTTTTCTGACGGAATGGCGGAAGCGATTAAGATGGGCTGTATTAAGAGCAAAACTCTTTTTGATAAGATCGAGAAGAATAACGCTCGCGAAATCATCGACGATATTATTTACGAGTGCGTGTCGCTTAAGGCAGGAGTTGTAGAGCGCGATGAGAAGGAGCACGGCGAACGCGCGCTTCTCAATTTTGGGCATACAGCAGGCCACGCGATTGAAAAGTTGCATAATTTCACAACAATCTCTCACGGCGAGGCAGTCGGAATAGGAATGGTTATTGTCTCGAAGGCAGGCGAGGAAAACGGACTTACTCCGCACGGCACGGCGGACAGAATTGCTGCTGTACTTGAAAAATATAATCTTCCGACAGATGATGAAAACCCGCTTTGTGATATTATTACTGCGATGAACGCAGACAAGAAACGCACGGGCTCTGCAATAAAATTTGTATTTATCAGCGAAATCGGGAACGGCTTTATTAATCCGATAAAAAATGAGGACATTCCGTCCTTCTTCGGAGTTTAAAATGAGTATTGTAAAAGTCGAAAATTCTATACCGCGAGGAGCAGTAAGGCTCCCTGCTTCAAAATCTGCGGCGCACAGAGCGCTCATATGCTCCTTCCTTTCAGGCGGAGGAAGCGTTCATCCGATAATTGATTCAGACGATATGCGCGCAACGCAGCAGGCGATAAAGGCGCTGAGGGAGAATGAGGACATCTGCGACTGCATTGAGTCCGGTTCAACTCTGAGATTTATGATTCCCGTTGCGGCAGCACTCGGCAAGACGGTTACATTTGTCGGTTCGGGTAAGCTCCCCGAAAGGCCGCTCGGAGATTATCTCAGACTTCTGCCTGAGCACGGCGTAACTTGCGAAAGCGGCGGCGGACTTCCGCTTAAGATAAGCGGTCAGCTTAAAAGCGGCACTTTCGAGATTGCAGGCGACGTCAGCTCGCAGTATATTACAGGACTTATGCTTGCGCTTCCGCTTCTCGACGGCGACAGCGAAATTGTGCTTACTACAGAGCTTCAGAGCAAGCCTTACATAGACCTTACGCGCGCGGTGCTCACAAGCTACGGAATTGATATTGCCGAAACTGAAAAAGGCTATTATATAAAAGGCAATCAGCAGTATAAAACTCTTGATTTTACAGTCGAAGGCGACTGGTCGCAGGCGGCGTTTTTCCTCGCAGCAGGCGCAATCGGCGGAAATGTTGCTGTGCGTGGACTTGATGTCGACAGCACCCAGGGCGACAAGGAAATTGTAAACGTGCTTCACAAATTCGGAGCGAGGATTACTGTTAACGGCGACGAAATCAGGGCTGAAAAATCAACGCTTAAGGGCACGGAAATAAACGCCTCGGATATTCCTGATATGGTTCCGTCAATCGCGGTGCTTGCAGCGTTTGCAAGCGGTACTACGGTAATCAGCGGCGCAGAAAGACTGCGCTATAAAGAAAGCGACAGAATTGAAAGCGTAGTAAGTAATCTCAGACGGCTCAATGTTTCTGTCAGCGAAACGCCTGACGGAATGATTATTAAGGGCGGAGAAGTTAAGGGCGCGGCACTTTGCGGCTACAACGACCATAGAATCGTTATGGCGTTTACCGTGCTCGGAATGTTTTCTGAAGGCGGCGTAACGATTACCGACTGCGAAAGTATTAATAAATCGTATCCTGCATTTTTTGATGATGTAATCAGCTTGGGAGGAAAGGTAAATGTCATCAGTAATAGGTAAAAATATCAGGCTCTCCGTTTTCGGAGAAAGTCACGGCGAGGCAATCGGATGTGTTATCGACGGTTTGCCTGCAGGCGTAAAGCTTGATATGGATAAAATATATTTTGATATGGCGAGACGCGCTCCCGGTAAAGATAAGACTTCGACTCCGCGTCTTGAGAAGGATATTCCTCATATCCTTTCCGGCTTGCTTGACGGCGTAACGACGGGCGCTCCGCTTGCTATGATTATTGAAAATACGAATACTAAGAGCAAAGACTATAAGGACATAATGACAGTTCCTCGTCCTTCTCACAGCGATTATCCTGCATTCGTTAAATTCGGCGGAAATAATGATGTGAGAGGCGGCGGACACTTCAGCGCAAGACTTACCGCGCCTATAGTTTTCGCAGGCGCGGTTGCAAAACAGATTCTTGACGAAAAGGGTATTACCGTCGGCGCGCATATTAAGCAAATCGGCGAAGTTTTTGACGAAGCTTTCGATATGAACTGTATCAGCGCACAGCTTCTTAAAAATGTTTCCTCAAAGACCTTTTCGGTTATTGACGACGGCGCTGAGCAGAAAATGCGCGACGAAATTGAAAAATACAGGCTTGACCTGAACAGCGTAGGCGGAATTATTGAATGCGCCGCAGTCGGACTTCCGGCAGGACTCGGCGGAAATATGTTTGACACGGTTGAAGGCAGATTGTCTGAAATTCTTTTCGGTATTCCTGCCGTTAAAGGCGTTCAGTTCGGACTCGGGTTCGGGTTTGCCGCTGAAAACGCAAAGGCTGTTAACGACTGTTACGAGATAAATGACGGCAAGGTTTGTCTTAAGTCTAACAACAACGGAGGCGTACTCGGCGGAATGACGAGCGGTGCACCGCTCGTGCTCAGCGTTGCTATGAAGCCTACTCCGTCAATCGCTGCGCCTCAGGACAGCGTTGACCTTGAAAAAATGGAGAATACAACTCTTGAGATTAAGGGCAGACATGACCCGTGTATTCTTCCCCGCGCTGTGCCTGTTGTTGAAAGCGCAGTAGCGCTTGGTATTTTAGATATGCTTTCCGAATAAAATATTAAGGATAAACTATTAATGGATTTACTTTCTTTAAGAAACGAGATTGACAAGATTGACGACGCGCTGATTCCGCTTCTGATGAAGCGTATGGAAATCGCTAAGGACGTCGCAAAATATAAGGTTGAGCACGATATACCTGTTCTTAACCAGGAGCGTGAGCAGCAGATACTTGATGACGTGGCGTCAAAATGCGGTGAGCAGGGCGACGCAATCAAGACGATTTTTTCCGCGACTATGGACGCGTCGAGAGCTCTGCAGCATAAGATTAT
>CAMPAT010000023.1 GCA_946633275.1 uncultured Clostridia bacterium | reverse complement strand
GTTGTTTGTTATTTTATGAATTTGCTTATGGCTTCGTTCAGCTCGTCGAGCATCTGAGTATCGCCCTCTTCGACAGCGTGAACAATGCAGTGGTCGATATGGTCCTTGAGAATAATCTTGCCCGTGTTGTTAATGGCGGATTTAACTGCGGCAAGCTGTACGAGAACGTTGCTGCAGTCTTCGCCGTCCTCGACCATCTGCTTTACCTTCTGCAGATGACCTATCGCGCGCGCAAGCCTGTTTGAAACCTCTTTCGTATGCTCGTGAGAATGAACGTGTTGATGTTTATCCATAAAGTCTTCCTTTTATTTGAAGTAATTAACGCCGCTTTCAAAGATTTTCATATCCTTTTCAAACGGAACGTTGGCGTAGAGGTTGTCTCCCTTTCTTTCGCTGTGTCCCATCTTGCCGAGAACGCGTCCGTCAGGCGAGGTGATACCCTCGACTGCGCAAACGGAGCCGTTCGGGTTAAACGGCATATTGTCGCAAACCTCGCCGTCGAGATTTACGTACTGAGTAGCGATTTGACCGTTTGCAATCAGCTTTTTCATAACGTCGTCGTTCGCCATAAATCTGCCTTCACCGTGGCTGATAGGAACTGCAAATACGTCGCCTGCGTTCACGCAGCTGAACCACGGAGATTTAACGCTCGTGATACGCGTGTACGCCATTTGCGAAATATGCCTGCCGATTGTGTTGAAGGTGAGCGTCGGGTCGTCGGGCTTAGTAGTCACGATTTCGCCGTACGGCACAAGACCGAGCTTGATAAGCGCCTGGAAACCGTTGCAGATACCGAGCATAAGACCATCGCGGTTGTTGAGAAGCTTTGTAACAGCCTCGCTTACCTTCGGGTTGCGGAAAGTCGTAGCTATGAATTTGCCCGAGCCCTCAGGCTCGTCGCCGCCCGAGAAACCGCCGGGGAGCATAACAATCTGAGCGCGCTCAATTTCCTCGACCATTTTGTCGATTGTCTCATTGATTGCCGAGCTTGAAAGGTTATTAACGACGAGGATGGAGGCTTCTGCGCCTGCTTTTTCAAACGCGCGCGCTGAGTCAACCTCGCAGTTTGTGCCGGGGAACGCAGGGATAAACACGCGCGGTCTTGCAACCTTATTCTTCGCAACGAAGATGGAGCGCTCCTTGTAAAGCGGAACGTTTGCGCTCATATTTGCCTTTTTGCCCGAGTCGGTCGGGAATACTCTTTCGAGCTTTGAAGTCCATTCGTCGATGAGGTCGTCGCAGGTGAGAACTGCGCCGTCAATGATAAATACCGAGTTGTCGTTAGTAGTTCCGAGCGTAATGCCGTCAAAGTCGCCGCCGTCAGCAAGCTCAACTACGAACGAGCCCTGAAGCGGAGCGAAAAGAGTTCTGCTGTCGAGCCCCTGCGCAAAAGTGAAGCCGTGCTTGTTGCCGAATGCCATCTTGCATACGCAGGCAGCCGCGCCGCCTTCCTTGACTACGCTTGCGGCGAGGATTTTGCCGTTTCTTATTCCTTCGTAAACGCTCATCATAAGCTCCATAGCTCTGTCGTAATTGGGGAGACCGCTGCTTTCGTCGACGGGAAGCTCGAGGAGCTTGACGGTTGAGCCGATTTTTTTGAACTGAGCGGAAACAGTCTTTGAAGCCTCGCTCATACCTACTGCAAAAGATACGAGAGTAGGCGGAACGTCGAGCTCGTTAAACGAGCCGCTCATACTATCCTTACCGCCGATTGACGGAGTTTTATAGCCGAGCTGAGCCGACAGCGCGCCGAGAAGCGCAGCGGTAGGCTTACCCCATCGTGTAGGCTCGTTTCCGAGCTTTTCAAAATATTCCTGGAAGGTGAGACGCGCTTTCGACGGGTCGCAGCCGACAGCGGCAAGCTTCGCAAGGCTTTCCGTAACCGAGAAAGCGGCGCTGTGGAACGGCGACCAGCGCGACAGCTTGGGAATGAAGCCGTAAGCCATAACGGTAGCCGTGTCCGTTTCGCCCTTTTCGAGCGGAACCTTTGCAACCATTGCCTCCTCAGGCGTGAGCTGCTCCTTGCCTGCGTACGGCATAAGTACCGTAGCCGCGCCGATTGACGAGTCGAAGCGCTCAACAAGTCCTTTTTGTGAGCAGACCTCAAGACGCGAGAGATTAGCCCTGAGCGCCTCGGCGTTATTCATACCGCAAAGCGCCTTAGGAACGCTCTCTCTGTAGCTGTTGTCGTCAACGGCTGTTATTTCAGCCTTTGCGTGCTGAACTACGCCGTTTGTATTGAGAAAGTCGCGTGACAAATCGACGATTTTATCGCCGCGCCAGTACATTTCGAGTCTGTTCTTTGAGGTAACCTCTGCGACAACAGTTGCCTCGAGGTTTTCCTCGTTTGCGAGAGTAGTGAACTTCTCTATATCGTTCCTGTCGATTACGACAGCCATTCGCTCCTGCGATTCCGAGATAGCAAGCTCGGTGCCGTCGAGACCGTCGTACTTCTTCGGCACTTTATCGAGATTGATTGTAAGTCCGTCTGCAAGCTCGCCGATTGCGACGGAAACGCCGCCTGCGCCGAAGTCGTTACAGCGCTTAATCATCTGCGCAACCTCTGTCTTGCGGAAAAGGCGCTGAATTTTGCGCTCTGTGGGCGGATTACCCTTCTGAACCTCCGCGCCGCAGGTCTCGATTGACTGCGAATTATGCGCCTTTGACGAGCCTGTTGCGCCGCCGCAGCCGTCACGTCCCGTGCGTCCGCCGAGAAGGACGATTATGTCGCCCTCTTCGGGAACCTCGCGTATAACATTTTTCTTCGGTGAAGCGCCGATAACTGCGCCGATTTCCATTCTTTTTGCAACGTATCCTTCATCGTAAAGCTCTACAACCTGACCTGTAGCAAGTCCTATCTGGTTGCCGTATGACGAATAGCCCTGCGCCGCGCCCGTTGTGATTTTGCTCTGCGGGAGCTTCGCCGGAAGTGTTTTTTCAAACGGGGTGGTCGGGTCGCCCGAGCCTGTCACGCGCATTGCCTGGTAAACGTAAGCTCGTCCCGAAAGCGGGTCGCGGATTGCGCCGCCGAGGCACGTTGCCGCGCCGCCGAAGGGCTCAATTTCCGTCGGGTGATTGTGCGTTTCGTTCTTAAACTGGATGAGCCACGGCTCTTTTCTGCCGTCGATTTCGACCTCGGCGTTGATTGAGCAGGCGTTGATTTCCTCGCTCTCGTCAAGGTCGTTGACGTAGCCGTTTTTCTTGAGAATTTTTGTGCCGATGCACGCCATATCCATAAGACAAACGATTTTGTCTTTACGGTCTTTGTAAAGCTCGTCTCTTACTTCAAAGTAATCCTCGAGCGCTTTTTCAATAGCTTTTGAGTATTTGCTCTCGTCGATTTTTATTTCGTCAAGCTGGGTTGCAAAGGTGGTGTGGCGGCAATGGTCGCTCCAATATGTGTCAATAACCTTGAGCTCTGTCAGCGACGGCTCTCTGCCCTCGTCGTTTTTGAAGTAGTCGCGCACCCAGCAGAGGTCGAGGACGCTCATTGCAAAGCCCATTTCGCTGTGGTAAGCGGCGATTTCCTCGTCGGATTTTGAGATAAAGCCGTTTATCCTTACGATATCATCGGGGCGCTCAGCCTTGATGTCGAGCGACTCGGGAAGCTCCATTGAAGCCTCGCGCGACTCAACAGGGTTGATGATATATGATTTGATTTTGCTGATATCGTCATCAGTTAAATCGCCTTTGAACGCGATGATTTTTGCCGAAGCGACTGCAGGGCGCTCGCCTGCCGTAAGAAGCTGAATGCATTGTGCGGCGCTGTCTGCGCGCTGGTCGTACTGACCGGGCAGATACTCTGTCGCAAAATATTTCCAGCCGTCCTCAAAGCTGATATCGTAGCATACGTCGTCCTGATTAGCTTCAGAAAAAACCTGACCTACCGCACGGTCAAATTCCTCTGCGCTTAAGCCCTCGGCGTCGTATCTGTTGATGATACGCAGCGCCTCGAGCGCAGTAATTCCGACATTGTTCCTGAGGTCGGCAAGAATGTTGCCTGCCTCAACGTCAAAGCCTTTTTTCTTTTCCACAAAAACTCTAAAAACCTTTGCCATCGCTGTACCCCTTGAAATTTATTTATTGTATGATAACACAATTTAATTTTGATTACAATAATATAAAGACGATTTTTTGACTTATTGATTAATATTTTATTAAATTCGTCATCAGTACGGTGACTTTTTCATATGATTGTGATATAATGAGTTTGTTAAAGAATTGACAAAAGGGGGGGATTAGTATCACCGCGTATGATGAGTTGGCATTCGAGGTAGAGTTTATGTGCTGCGAGATTGACAAGTCGGAAAATCTCAAGGTCGTCTCGAGCGACAGTCATTTTTCTGATTTTACAGGTGTGCACCCCTCTAAGATTAAGCAGGGCAAGCTTTTCCTTAACGATATTATTAATCCGCGCGACAGAGAGGATGTACGCCGCGCAATCTGCAAGAAAGACAGTCCGTACGTCTATCTTGATTTTTACATAAGGAATAAGGACGAAGAGTACGTTTTTGTCCATTGTACGGGGAATAATATCGAGGGCACAACGCGCTGCAGGCTTACGCTCGTCGACGTTTCTCGCTCGCAGAAGCGCAGCGAGGAGCTTAAGAACAGAGCAGACATTATGAACGAGCTTATCGACCTTGTTAACGCAGGCGTATGCCTGTTTAAGGTTACGAGCGATATGCAGTTTGAAGCGATATATATGAACAAAGCGTGTTACGAGATGTTCGGAGTTGCAAAGAGCGCATATAAAACGCGTTCTTACCGAATTGGCGAGTTTATCCATGAGGAGGACAAGAGCGCCGTTTTTCAGGCTGTAGGCAAGGCAATGGCGACGAAAAAGCCGATTGACGCGGAGCTTCGTATTAAGGCGCACGGAGGCGCTGTGCGCTGGTGTAAGCTCGGCGCTTCAATCCACCACTATGACGACGACGGCTGCCCGATATTCCACGCCATTTTCTCCGATATTACAGATGTTAAGATGGCAGAGGAGGACGCCGATGAAGAGCGCGACCTGCTCGTGAAGCTGTTTAAAAATCTCCCCGGGCCGCTGTTTACCGCAGACTTTGACGCGCCATTTATTCTCGACGTGGTGTCGAGTGATTTTATGAAGCTTATCGGCTATTCGCGCAAGGAGTTTTTTGAGAGCTACGGCGGCGACCTGACGAAGCTTATGACGGAAAAGGAGATACCTGTTGCGCGCCACAGCCTCGTCGTTTCGTCAGACGGCAAGAACGCAAAGGCGACTTACTCAATCCGCACGAAGAGCGGAAAACATCTGATTGTGCAGGACCGAAGGCGCATTGTTGAGCGCGATGACGGACACTTGGCGTCTATCGGCATTCTCCGCGACGTTACGGAGAAGGCAAAGAGAAAATTTGAAACGTTGGATATATAAAAACAGCTCCTGAAAGGGAGCTGTTTTTTTAGGTTGAAGGTCAAAGGGTTACTGCTGAGCTTCAAGCTTCTTTGTGAAGCGCTGGTAGAAGTAAGATATCAGTATCAGTACCGCGCCGTAGATGAAATATGAGGCGATTTTGAAGCCTGTATTCTCAATTCCGTGAGCGTCGATGAACAGCAGCTTTGCGAATGCAACGAGTATCATAATCAGACCGCCGAGACGCACGACTGAAAATCGTTTTGTAAATCCGATGAAAAGCAGCACGCACGCCGCTGCGATATAAATTCCGCTGATTATTACGCTCGAGAATGCCACGCCGAACTGCACCATAAGTATTACCGTGAGCATTGTCAGCGCAAGCACGGCAATCGCCGCTGTGTAAATCCATACTGACAGACCGAGCTCCTCGATTATGCTCGAAAGAGCCTTCGAGAAGAAGAGCGCAACTGCGATATTTATTACAAAGAGTAATATCAGATTAAATATGACATATCCCTTGCCGGCAGGTGCGTCGGTGTAGAATCTGAATGCTTCGGTGTACTTAGAGAGCGCGTCGACTGCAATTATTGTATAAAGCGCAAGCGCAACGCCTGCTATGTCGGAGAAGCCGACAGACACCTTGTTTTTCAGTACGCCAAAACGCGCGCAAAACGCTATTCCAAGCGCAAATGCTGCACAAAATGCGTAGCTTGTGAATTCTGAGCGGAAGGTGATTTTCGGCGAGCTGATGAACGCATTGTAGATGTAAACCAGATATGCGAAAGTGCCGAACGCGCAGAGAATTTCAAAAACGGAATAATATACAAGACGTTCTTTATCCTCGTAAAGACCTGTAACCGTATATGCCCAAAAGCTCAGAAGAATTATACAAAGCGTAATGATTGCGAGCGGCGGATAATTTGACGTGTCGCTGTACATTATGCCCTCTTCAAAGAATGGGATGAACGAGAGCGCCATACATCCGACTCCGGCAAATTCCGGTACGCGCAGCTTCTTTCGCACTCCTGTAATTCCGATTGCCGCACCCTCTGCAGCCCAGGCGAGCGCAGCGTATTCCCAGCCGAATAAGAAGGGAACTATCAGCATTGAGAAAATGAGTACGCTGATATATAAAATTGCGCTGAGCGCCGTAGACTCGGCGCTTTTCTTTTTGCCTGAAAGCGAGGCGAGCCCTGCGTAAACAGCGGCAAAAACCAAAAATGCAAAGCCGACCGCGCGGTTTCCGCGCACCCCGTTGCCGAAGCAGTTATACAGCGTCACGGCAGTTGAGATTGCGCCGCTTATAGTGTTGAGAGTTAAAAGAAGGATGTCAGGAATCTCAAGCTCCTGCTTTCTGATGATTTTTGTTGCAGGCATCATCAGATATATGAAGTACGATATTATTGCGAAGCCTGCTGCGAGCACAAGCGAGCTTTCGTAGCCCGGGAGCTTGTGCAGCGACCACGCGCAGTTTGCAACGCCGCCAACTGCGATTATCTGGAAGGTATAGCCGATAAACTGTGCGACGTACCACTTTTTATTATTTGTGAGGATATATACTACTATTGAAAGCAGCGTGAAATATGCCGTTGCAGCAGGAAGATAAGTTTTGCTTGCTGCAGCCGCGCCGAAGCTAATCATAAACGCGGCGATGAGCGGCAGATATCCGCCGACTGTTGCAAATGCGCAGACAATCCAGCTCTTTATCTGATTTGAAATCAAAACGGCGATTGCCGTAACGATAATGCATACTATGAACGCCGCCTGCTCGTCAGACAGCTTCAGCGCGAAGAGGCTCGTTGCTGTCGCGGCGTAAAGAACGGCTACGCCGCCGCTGATGAGCGCCGTTGAAAAGACGGTGTTTTCTTTTTTGTGGAAAAGCTCTCCGCCGCCGATGAGAACGCCGCCGAGAGCATAGATAAGAACGCCCTTGAGCACGTCGTTCATATGCGCGTACGCAAATCTGCCGAGCAGAATTATGCCTATTATCAGAAGCAGAATGCCGAGCTTTGACAGAATGTTGAGTCCGATAAACGCCTCAAGGCTCTTGCTCTTTGAAGCGTTCTGCTTTTCAAGCTCGGTGAGCGGCTCGCTTTTCAGCGCGTTTCCGATTGCGTTGTTGTGGCTTGCGGCAGCCTCTATCTGCTGACGTCTGTATTCGTCAACCCTGCGGCGCTTTTCCTCGAATTCCCGTGATATGTCCTCAAGCCTTTTGCTCAGTTCTCCGAACTCGGCTTCGCCGTAGCTTTCAATTGCTTTTTGCGTTGCGACAATGCTGCGTCTGCAGTTTTGCTCGTAGCTCAGGAGTTTGTCCTCGCAGCCCTTGTCCGCGAGATAGTATTCTCTGTCAATTCTCGCCTGAACGCGCGCGAACGCTGCAAGCTTTTCGTCAGCCATTTTGCTGAAGAGCGCGTTTTTCGTGCCCTCAAGCTCCTTCTTAAGCGCTTCCTCGCTTTCGGCAAGCTGCTTGTTTTTGCCGAGCTGTTTTTCAAGCTCGTTTTTCAGTCTTTCGTTTTCAATAGTGACGGAGTCTGTGTCAAGCGCCCTTGTCTCGCGTTTTAAGCCCTGCAGCAGCTCCTCCTGCTGAGCGAGCAGCGAGTCAATATTTTTAGTCGCCTTTGACATATTTTGCCATCTCCTTTCCTACATCGTAAGCTTCGGTGTC
>CAMPAT010000022.1 GCA_946633275.1 uncultured Clostridia bacterium | reverse complement strand
CGTGTACCATAATGTTTTATCTTTTGTTTCAAGATATTTAAGTCGCAAATCCTCGAGAGTTTCGATAACCTTTTCCATAGCTGCGATACCCTCGTCGTTCATATGGTCGACGGAAAAATCGTCGAGCTCGAACGGCTTTGAAGTAATCTTATGCATAGTCGAGGTAGAATTCGCCACCGTAGATACCTTATATGTATCGTATTCTTTCCACCAGTACATAGGCGCTGTAACGTCAACGCTGACCATAATCATTCTTACGAATTTTCTGTGGTCGCTGCCTGCTTTGCAGAGCCTTTTTGCGAGACTAAGGTCATTCTCTCCGAAAACGAATTTTCCGTCTTCGTCGTAGTAAGAATCATATCGTCCCCATGAATTGAGCGGATTTCTCGCTCCGCGCATAGCGTTATCAAAATTCATAACGCTGTCTCGTTCAATCTTAATCATAAATCCTTCTCCTAAAAGTTGAGTCCTTTCAAATATTCGCGAAGTTCGTCCTTAACCTCAGGGTGATTAAGTCCGACCTCGATATTAGCCTTGAGTATACCGAGCTTGTTGCCCATATCGTAGCGCGTGCCCTCGTAGTCAACGGCGATAACGCCCTCTTTCTGTGCGAGTGTTCTCATCGCGTCGGTGAGCTGAAGCTCTCCTCCTGCGCCGTTCTCCGTATTCTCAAGAATACTGAAGATTTCAGGCGGCATAACAACTCTGCCGAGAATTGAGAAATTGCTCATAATTTCTTCCTTCTTCGGCTTTTCAATCATATCGTTGCACTCGTAGCAGTTTCCGTCAAGGTGTTTTACTGCGAGCGAGCAGTATTTCGTTATATCCTCGTCGCTGACTTCTTTAACCCCTACTGCGCCCTTGCCGTATTTTTCATATGCGTCAATGAGCTGTTTCGTAACGGGATTATCGGAAATTATTACATCGTCGCCGTAGAGAACTGCGAACGGCTCGTCTCCTACAAATCCTTTTGCGCAAAGAACTGCGTGGCCGAGTCCGCCCGTCTCTTTCTGGCGGAGAAAATAGATATTTCCGAGCTTTGCAGGAGCTTCAACATCCTTGAGGATTCCCGCTTTGTCGGGATTTTTTGCAAGCTTGGTTTCGAGCTCGTATGCGTGGTCAAAGTGGTCTTCGATAACGCCCTTGCCGCGATTTGTTATGATAAGTACTTCTTCAATTCCGCTTGCGAAAGCCTCTTCAACGATATACTGAATCGCAGGCTTGTCCACTATGTTAAGCATTTCCTTCGGTACTGCTTTTGAAGCAGGGAGCACTCTCGTGCCGAGTCCTGCAGCAGGGATGATGGCTTTTCTGATTTTCATAATTTTACTCCTTAAGTTATTAAAGCATTTGTATTATACTCAGCGCGAGATATCCGAGAAGCGCCGCGAACATTGACGTTCCGCCGCGTCTCGACAGATAAAGCAGCTTCATCTGCTCTTCGTCAAGCTCCTGCTGAGGAACGTTCATCATCGTTGGTACTGCCGAGAATGACGCGCCGTCTTTGAGCTTTTCATTGACATCTTTTACGAGATTTTTAATTGTGCCGAAGTATATTCTGTCCGCAAAGAAAGCCGTTATAACTCTGATGACGAGCAGAACAGCAAGCATAATTGCCGATATTTTAGTAGCGACGGCAAAATCGTTTGTCGCCTGCAGAGCTTCCATATCGAGCTGCGATACCACGCCTTTTGAAGCGGTCATAATGTTCTGCATTGTTTCGGTGAATTTCGGCGCTTTTGTCGCCATAAAATAGCTGCCGAGGTAGCTTATCGCGCCCTGTATGCAGAGAAGACCGATTCCCTGTGCGTACATCTTGCGAAACAGAAGGTAGTACGGACCGAAAATGAAGGCGCCCCAGTTCCAGCCTGCTTTTTTGCCGTTTTCGCCGAATTTCCTGAACAGCGGCATAAAGCGATTTGTGTTTGTGCGTACGGCTGCCGCAATATCTTTTGCAGGAACATCGTCAATAGACTGTCCGTCGTACTCCTTGCCAAAGCTCGGAGCAGGTGCTGCCATAAACGGCGAAAACGGAGCTTCGCCCTGAGTTTGCTTATCTTCCTGCTTCGGGATGTAGAAGCCGTCAGGCGTCGTGTTGTTCGGCTGAGCTTCCGCAGGTTTTTCAGCCTTCTTAATATTTTCGTCGTAAAAGTTATAACCCGTTTTGTGCAGCCCTGCGTTTACGCAATGACCTGCTGTTTTATAGCATTCGCGGTGATGCGGCGTTCCGCAGTCGGGGCAGTAAACGACATCGTCGCCGTCGGCGAATTCTACGCCGCACACGGGGCATTTAATTCCGTCAAGTAAAGGCATAATTATCTCCTTTTCAGCAGTATTAAAATATACTATTCCTATTATACTTACAATTACTTAAAAAATCAATATTAAGAACTTGAAAAAAATAACAATCTGCTATATAATCATTAAAAAGCGTTTTTGGAGAAATAATATGATTGAGTTTGAAGAATTAAGGCAACGGCTTGCCGAAAGCGAAAAGCCGATTGAAAATCTGAAAGAAGCGCTCAGCATTGACGCGGTAAAGGAAGAGATTAAGGCTCTTGAGGAACAGAGCGCGCAGCCCGATTTCTGGGACGATATGGAAAACAGCCAGAAGGTTATGCAGAAAATTGGCTCATTAAAATCAAAGGTACAGTCCTATGAGGGGCTTAAAAATGATTTTGATGACGCAATGGTTATGATTGAACTTGCTGACGAGGAGGGCGACAGCGACCTTCTCGGCGACTGCACGGAGTCGGTTGACGATATTGAAAAACGTATTGAGAGCCTGACGCTTTCTACTCTTCTTAGCGGCGAGTTTGACGATAATAACGCGATTCTCACCTTCCACGCAGGCGCAGGCGGCACGGAGGCTCAGGACTGGGCAGAAATGCTGTTTCGTATGTATAACCGCTGGGGCGAGCGCCACGGATACAAGGTATCGACGCTCGATTATCTCGACGGCGACGTTGCAGGAATCAAGAGCGCAACTATCCTGATTGAGGGCGAGAACGCTTACGGCTATCTCCACGGCGAAATGGGTATTCACCGCCTTGTGCGTGTGTCGCCGTTTGACTCGTCGGGCAGACGTCATACTTCTTTTGCCTCGCTTGAGGTTATGCCGGAAATCAACGACGATGTTGACGTTGAAATAAGAGAAGAGGATATCAAGATGGACGTTTACCGCGCCTCGGGCGCAGGCGGACAGAAGGTTAATAAAACCTCGTCTGCAGTACGTCTTACGCACGTTCCGACGGGAATCGTTGTTTCCTGTCAGATTGAGCGCAGCCAGCACCAGAACCGTGAGGTCGCAATGCGAATGCTTAAGTCGAAACTCGTTGAAATCAAGGAACGCGAGAACCTCGAAAAAATTGAGGACATCAAGGGCGACCAGAAGGAAATTGCCTGGGGCTCGCAGATTCGCTCATACGTGTTTATGCCTTACACTATGGTTAAGGACCACCGTACTAATTATGAAATGGGAAATATTACTGCAGTTATGGACGGCGACCTTGACGGCTTTATCAACGCTTATCTTAAGATGAAAAGCATTGAAAATAACGATTAAAAGTTAACATTTTACATAAATTAAGACCCCCTTTTTTCAAACAATAATTGAAAAGGGGGTTTTATTTTTTGAAGAAGATTATTCTTTCATTATTATGTATTGCCCTGCTGTGCGGATGTACGGTGAAGGTGCAGAATGATAATACTACGAGTAATATTTCAGACACGACAGTTACGACTGAAACTACGACGGATTTAGTCACGGAGCCTACGGCGGAGGCTGTCGCAGGGGTTGAGGCGATGTCAACAAAAAAAGTGGTTTGGGGCTTCGGAAACATCACGGAGCATAAGCAGCCTGACGAGCCGCTTACGCTCCAGAGCAATTATTTTGACCTCGAGGCACGGTGGCTGCTTGAAAACAAGAAACAGATTGCCCTGACCTTCGATGAAGGCTATGAAAACGGCTTCACTCCGGCAATTCTTGATACTTTGAAGGCGAAAGATGTCAAGGCGATTTTCTTCGTGACATACGACTTCGCGTCGGCAAACAAGGAGCTTATTGACCGTATGATTAACGAGGGACACACCGTTGGCAATCACTCATATCATCACTATTCTATGGATGAGCTTGACGTGTCGACGGCGAAGGAGGAGGTGCGCTTCCTTCACGACTATATCAAGGAAAACCATAATTATACAATGAGTTATTTTCGCTTCCCGAAGGGCGAGTTCTCAGAGCAGAGCCTCGGCATAGTGCGCGACCTCGGATATACGAGCGTTTTCTGGTCTTTTGCGTATGCTGACTGGGAGCCTGATAATCAGCCTGACAAGGCGCAGGCGCTTAAGAGAATTTGCGACAGCACTCATCCCGGTGAAATCCTGCTCCTGCACGCAGTAAGCAGTACGAATGCCGAAATACTTCCCGATGTGATTGACGAAGTGCGCAAGCAGGGATATGAATTTACGACTGATATCTAAATATATTGTTCGGGGGGAGAAATCCCCCCATATTTTGATTAAATAAAAATTTTTAAAAACTTTCGTATTTATTGTTGAGTTCAGTAGAATTGTATTATATAATATATATTCACGAATATACCACGAAAGTGAGAGATACATATATGCTTTTTTCAAGAGAAATCGGAATTGATTTAGGTACTTCAAACACTATTGTTGCCGACAGAAAAGGACATATCATCATTCGCGAGCCGAGTGTTGTTGCCGTTGACGTTAAGTCAAAGCGCGTCCTTGCTACAGGTAACGAGGCGAAGAATATGATAGGCAGAACCCCCGGCTCAATCGTTGCGGTAAGGCCGATTACCGCAGGCGTTATTGCCGATTTTGATATGACCGCAGATATGCTCCATGATTTTATTAACCGCTCGAGCAAGCGTAATATGTTTACCAAGACAAAGGTTGTTATCAGCGTTCCGTCAAGCGTTACGGAAGTAGAACGCCGTGCCGTTGAGGACGCAGTACGCTCGGCCGGCGCTCAGGATGTTGAGCTTATTGAAGCTCCTATGGCAGCCGCTCTCGGCGCAGGACTTCCTGTTTATGAAGCTACAGGCTCGATGATTGTAGATATCGGCGGCGGCACTTGCGATATAGCTGTTGTTTCGCTCGGCGGAATTGCCGCAAGCAAGAGCATTAAGATGGGCGGAAACGCATTTGACGAGGCGATTATTAATCACCTTAAGCGTA
This sequence comes from uncultured Clostridia bacterium, assembly GCA_946633275.1. Classification (GTDB taxonomy): domain Bacteria; phylum Bacillota; class Clostridia; order Oscillospirales; family Acutalibacteraceae; genus Eubacterium_R. The sequence continues at coordinate 3,239 of CAMPAT010000022.1, read as the reverse complement.
AGCATAATCTGTTAATAGGCGAAAACACAGCTGAGGATATTAAGATTAAAATCGGCTCTGCGAAGGAGTATGACGGCGAAGCCGCTATGGAAGTCCGCGGAAGGAATATTACCGACGGACTCCCGGGCAGCGTTGAGCTTACGAGCTCCGATGTAAGACTTATTCTCGAGGACAGCGTGAACGCAATTATTATCGCGATTAAGGAAACTCTTGAGGTTACTCTCCCCGAGCTTGCGGCTGACATTATTGACCGCGGTATTTACCTTACGGGCGGCGGCGCAAAGCTAAGAGGTCTGCGCGAGGTTATTGAGGAGGAAATCGGCATTCCCGTTATCCTTCCCGACGAGCCTGCAGACTGCGTAGCGAAGGGCACATCACTCAAATTAAGAAGAGCACAGGGCGGAGCAAAGTAAATGAAAAACCTTTTTAAAAGCACTCGGTTTAAGTTAATATCGGGAATTCTCGCCATGCTCCTTATCGGCGCGCTGCTTGCGTCTATTGCAGGCAGAGGCGAAACGGTGCAGTCCGCAGTTGTCGGTACTGCTTTTGCGCCCTGCCATTTTGTTGCGCAGAAGATTGCAAACGGCATTGACGACCTTCTCGGTACTGTACGCGGCGACGCGCAGTATGAAAAGGAAATTGAGCGGCTTAACGAGGAAGTCGGAGACTTGCGTTCCCAGCTTGTTGACTATGAGAATCTTAAGAATCAGAATGCGCTTTACAAGGAGTTCCTTGAGCTTAAGGAGGAGAACCCCGAGTTTAAGTTCGCAGAAGCGTCGGTTATCGGCAGAGACAGTGCGGATATTTACAAATCGTTTTCAATCAGCAAGGGCGCTGTAAACGGTATCAGCAAGGGCGACGCCGTTCTCTGGGGGAAGTATTTAGTCGGAGTTGTCGACAAGGTTTACCCCGATTACAGCGTTGTTAAGACTGTGCTTGACTCCACGTTTAACGTGTCTGCATATGAGCTTCTGTCGGGCGAGATTTCGTACGTTACGGGTAACGCGCGACTTGCGCGTTACGGAAAGTGCAAGATGGCTAATTTATCTTCGCAGACCAAGGTGTCTTACGGCTCGATTATCTGTACCGCAGGACTCAGCACAACCGTGCCGAAAGGGCTCATTATCGGTACTGTCGATGAAATCGGCGACGAGGCGACGGATATCTCCTCATATGCCGTAATAACTCCCGGCGTCGATATCGACGACATCACATCTGTATTTGTACTTACTGACTTCAAAAAATAGGGTTAAAAATGAAACTGTCAAAAAAGGATTTGACAATTAAATATGCCTGCTACGCTCTCGTTCTCGCCGCGGCTTCGCTGCTGCAGAACGTCGGTGGGCTGTGGTTTGAAATAGGCGGCGCGCGGTGCTTTTTCGTAGTACCTGCGGCTGTGCTTCTGTCGCTCGGAGAGGATGAGCGCACGGCGGCGTTTATCGGGCTTTTTGCAGGCTTTTTGTGGGACGCAGTAAGCGCGGCGCATATGGGATTTAACTGCATTCTGCTTGCGCTGCTCTGCTATATTGCGGCGGCGCTCGTTAACTTCGTGTTCCGCAATACCTTCTGGGTCGGCTTCGTCAGCGCGTGTATATGCACTTTTATTTACTGCGTGCTGTATTGGCTGCTTGTCGTTATGCCGCACGGCGGCGACGGCGCGGCGCTTAGCCTGCTCTATTTTTACCTGCCGAGTTTTCTGTACACGGCGGTAATCGGATTTTTTGTCGCTCTTGCGTTTTATCCGCTTAAAGAAAAGCTTAATAAGGGCGTCATTGAATAATTTTGCTGAATGAATTTTTGAGAAAGGGGGATTACTGTGGGAAGTATCTACAAAAATGGGCGTACCACTCTTGCGATAATACTTGTTTTTGCTGTTATGTTCGGCTTCGGCGCGGAACTTTACAATATTCAGATTAAGAATAACGAGTATTATGCGGCGCAGAATAATACTGTCAAGACTTACACCGTACCGCTTGAAGCGGCGCGCGGCGAGATTGTGGACAGAAACGGTAATCCGCTCGTTTCGAACCGCCAGGGCAACAGCATTGTGCTCGACGCGGCGTATTTCCCGTCGTCAAAAGAGAACGACAAACGAAATGAAATTGTATTTAACCTTATGACTCTGTTTAAGCAGAATAAGGAGGAGTTTGCGCATAATCTTCCGCTTAAGCTCAAGGGCGGCAAGGTAGTGTTCTTTACCGAGAAGGATGATGAGAAGTACGAAGCTTCAATCAAGACGATGAAGAGCAAGGATATGTTTAATCTCCAGCCTTATGCGACGGCGCAGAACTGCTTTGACGCTATGGTGGAAAAATATGAGCTTGAGGATTATCTCGCGGCTTTCGGCGCGCAGACGGTGCTTGAACTCGGAAATATCAGATATGAGCTGACAAGGCTTTTGTTTTCCGTTTCAAATCCCGTCACGATTGCCGACGATGTCAGCGATAAGACGGTAGCTCAGATTAAGGAAAATCTTACCCTTTACCGCGGCGCCGATGTGCGCGTCGTTCCGTACAGAGAGTATTACGACTCGACTCTTGCGCCTCATATTCTCGGCACGGTGCGTAAGATTAACGCCGAAGAGTATGAGAAGCTGAAGGGCGAGGGCTACGGCATTACCGATGAAATCGGCGAGAGCGGCATTGAAGCTGCTATGGAATCCCGCCTGCGCGGTACTCCCGGTGAAAAAACAGTTACTATTGACAGCGACGGAAACGTCAGCGAAGAGGTTACGAAAGAGCCTGTCCAGGGCGATACCGTCGTGCTTACGATAGACAAGGACTTGCAGCGTATTGCGCAGAAGCACCTCCGCAGCGTCTGCCGTTCTGTTGACATAACTCATTCAACCGGCGCTGTAGTTGTTGAGGATGTAAATAACGGAGAGGTGCTTGCGGCGGCGAGCTATCCGACATTTGACCTTAACGACTATTATGACCGGTATAATGAGCTTACTAAGGAGAGAAACACTCCGCTTTATAACCGCTTTGCCATGGGTACATATGCTCCCGGCTCAACCTTTAAGCCTATGATGAGCCTTGCGGCGCTTGAGGAAGGAGTTATTTCCGAGAGCACGACCTTTGACTGCGGAAAGTTTATGGAGGTTGCAGGACATACCTTTAAGTGCACTCGTCTTCACGGCTCGGAAAACGTACGCACGGCGCTTCGCGACTCGTGTAACATATTCTTCTATAACTGCGCGAGGAGACTCGGCATTGAACGTATGAACACCTACGGTAAAA
>CAMPAT010000021.1 GCA_946633275.1 uncultured Clostridia bacterium | reverse complement strand
AGGCGGCGCGTCCTGCCGTTTTTATCGCGGAGAATATCCTGAATATTCGCAGTATCGGCTACGGCTCTCGCGACTTCATCGCAAGGTACTTCCCTGTCTGTAACAGCTTTAATAACATAATTCATCAGTTTCGAAATCTCATCGATAACCTTCTCATCGTCAGAAAAAGTTGCCTTTGAGTCAAACTGCGACGGCGGATATATTCCGCGCTTGCTGTAAAGAAGATATGTATCTACTGCGTGCTCAATGATATTATGCGCAGTCAGCGGATGCATATGAGCGTCAGCCGCCGTAAACTCGTCCTGGCGCGCATAGACGTAAGGATGGCATACGCGGTCAAGCGCATAGTGCAAAATAAACGCATAGATATACGATTTTGCTATATCTCTGTTCTGCGTAGCGGAAAGATAATCGTGAAATGCCTCAAACAGTTTTTCACTTTTGCTGCGGTGCAGCGCTCCCGATACGCCGTTTAGCGATTTATAAATCTTAAAAGGCGGCCACAGGCGGTGAAAAAGGAAAATATCAGGTCCCTGACATCCTATTCCGCCTGCTCCTTTATCCATTTCAAAATCAGCCCTCTTCTCAAGTTCGGGCAAAAGTTCATCAAAAAACAAATAATGTGTTGCAAATGCCGGCATTAGTTTCTCCTTTTATACGAAATGAAACTCAGTCACCAATAATCATCTTCATATCATCGGGAAAATCGCAGGATATATGCATACTCTCTCCCGTAACGGGATGAATAAAATAAATATCCTTACAATGAAGCGCCTGGCGGTCAATATCCGTACAGTCTCCGCCGTACAGCGAGTCGCCGAGCAGGGGATGGCCGATATGAGAAAGGTGTACTCTTATCTGATGAGTCCGTCCCGTTACAAGCTTGCATTTAATCAGCGTTGTATTTTCAAATCGTGATACAATCTCATAGTGCGTTACTGCTCTTTCGCCGTCTTCGGAAACTCTGCGCTTAATAATGCTGTCGCCGCAGCGCGAAATCGGCAAGTCTACCGTGCCGTTTTCAGTTAAAATCCCTCCGACTACGGCGTAGTAATCTTTGTCAATACTCCCGGCGAGCTTTGAGGCGGCAAGCTCGTGCTTTGCAACGAGCACAAGTCCGCTTGTGTCGCGGTCAAGCCTGAATACAGCGCGAAACGCGCCGCCGTTTTCGCCGATGTGATATGCTACAAAATTCGACAGCGTGTCGCCGATATGATTCCTGCTCTCGTGAACGGGCATAAACGGCGGTTTATTGAGCACGATTATGTCCTCGTCCTCGTAGCAGACCTCTATATCTGCCTTAAGCGGCGACGGCAGACTCCCCTTCGGCTCAATTCTGATTGCGAGCGCGTCGCCCGACTTCAGCGTATCAATCGTGCGGGCAAAGCTTCCGTTAACAGTTATTCCGTTTTCCGTCTGCTTTAGCCTCGTCATAAGCGATGACGACACGCCGAACGCCTTAAGATAATCGCGTATTCTTACGCCGTCATCCTTCGCTTCGGCAGTAAACTGAATTTCTCTCATAAAACTAATATTAATAAAAATAAGATAAAAAGTCAATATTTGAAATTACATACAGTAAGTGGTATAATGTACAAAAAGGAGGCGGCATTATGCAAAGACGATGGTTCAAGGGCGACACCCATATGCACACAGTAAATTCAGACGGCGTTTTGCACCAGTACGAGCTGATTGAATACTGCAAAAAAGTCGGTCTTGACTGGATAATGATAACCGACCACAATTACAACACCGTAAAAGAATCATACTCAAGCGACGGACTGACCGTTATTCAGGGTCAGGAGCTAACGGGCGAAAACGGACACGTAAACGTCTGGGGCGCAAAAATACCGTTTGAGCCGCCTTACGACTTGAGCAATCTTGAGGCATATACAAAAATAACAGAAGCTGCAAAGAAGAATGGCGCAACCGTCAGCGTAAATCATCCGTTTTGCTCAAACTGTCCGTTTAAAATGGATTTGGACGCCTTCGATATGGACTGCGTCGAGGTATGGAACACAATCCAGCACAGCGACAACACAAAGTGTATGAGGTGGTGGACAGAGAAGCTCCTTGAAGGCAAAAGGCTTCCTGCAGTAGGCGGCTCTGACTTTCACCGCGACTACGGACCTGCAAATATTCTCGCAGTACCGACAACCATAACTCACGCCAAGAGCAACGCGCCTGAGGATATACTGAGCGCAGTTCGCGAAGGCAGGAGCGTAATAACGAACTCGCCGAACAGCTCGATGATTTATCTCGACATTGAGGGCGCTGAGCTCGGCGACAGCATAAGTATCGGAGCAGGTTTAACGGGCAAATGCACGGCGACAAAGCTCCACAGAGGATTCATACTCCGTATTTATAATAACGACAAGATTATTTACGAGCACAAGGCAAGCACATACGAAAAGTCGCACACAGCGCACTTCGGGATTAAAGAAAAAGGCTTCGTCCGCGCAGAGATTGACTACGCTCTGAACTCCGTCACAAAGAAGCTGCTCGGCTTTGCAGAAACTAACTTTCTGACCTCGATGGGCGCGCCTGCGCCCGAAACGGCAGACGAACTTTTCTGGGCTTTCACAAACCCCGTTTGGATAGTATAGGAAAACAATGGATATAAACGATTTTTTATTCAGCAATCAGGATATAAAATATCGCGATTTTCAGGCAAAGCTGATACCGACTGTCGGCACGGACACAATCGTCGGAGTGCGCACTCCGATTCTCAGAGCGTACGCAAAGGAACTTGCAAAGAGCGAAGAAAAGGAGGCTTTTTTAAACGAGCTTCCGCACACGCTTTTTGAGGAAAATCAGCTGCACGCGTTCATAATCTCGCTTGAAAAGGACTTCGACACAGCTCTTGCGGAAACAGAGCGATTTTTGCCGTATGTCAATAACTGGGCAACGTGCGACCAGATGAGCCCGAAGGTATTTAAAAAGCGCCGCGATGAGCTGAAACCGTATATCGACAAGTGGATAAAGAGCGACAGAGAATACACGGTGCGTTTTGGTATAAGAATGGTTATGGAGCACCTTCTCGACGACGACTTTGACGAAGAATATATGAAAAAGGTCGCTTCTGTAAGAAGCGACAAGTATTATATCAATATGATGATTGCATGGTACTTCGCAACTGCGCTCGCAAAGCAGTACGATACTGCGGTTAAGTATATTGAAAGCGGCGCGCTTGATACCCGGACGCACAACAAGGCAATTCAGAAGGCGCGAGAAAGCTACCGCATTACCCCCGAGCAAAAAGAATATCTCAAATCGCTGAAAAAATAATCTCTTATGTACGCAAAAAGCTTCCCTTGAAGGGAAGCTTTTTTACTATATCTCGTGTCTGTTTTTAATTTTAAGTCGTTCCATTGCTCGAGCAAGGTCGTTGAGTGACTGATGATATTCAAACAGCGACTGCTTCTGACGGAGCTTTTCCTCCGCGCGCTCCTTTGCCTCGCGTGCACGGTCTGCGTCGATTTCCTCGGGCAGCTGACACGATATGCACACGACTGTGGCGGTATTGTCAAAATACTCGATAAATCCGCTTCCGATAAAGGCAAATATCTCATCGCCCTCGGCAGGCGTAATCTTCATTTCGCCGAACTCAATAGGCGCTACCACATTTTCGTGGTGAGCAAGAAATCCCTTAAGTCCGCCGTCGGCAATCGGAAGCACGAGCTGAACACAATCGCCCTCAAAAAATACGCGGCGCGAAGATACAATTTTCAGTTTAAAAGTGTTCATATAATCACCTTTAAATTATAAAGTCTTTGCTTTTTCAATTGCGTCGTCGATAGTGCCGACATTGAAGAACGCAGCTTCAGGAAGGTCATCGACCTCACCGTCAACAATAGCCTTAAAGCCGCGAACAGACTCCTTAAGCGGAACGTACTTACCGTCAAGCCCCGTAAACTGCTCTGCAACGTGGAACGGCTGAGAGAGAAATCTCTCAATACGTCTTGCTCTGTGAACGGCAAGCTTATCCTCATCGGACAGCTCTTCCATGCCGAGAATCGCGATAATATCCTGGAGTTCCTTATATTTCTGGAGATATTCCTGTACCTGACGCGCAACCTCATAATGCTCTTCGCCGACTACGTCTGCCTCAAGGATACGGCTGTTTGACTCAAGAGGGTCAACAGCAGGATAAATACCCTTTTCAACAATTTTTCTCGAAAGTACTGTAGTTGCGTCAAGGTGAGCAAACGTTGTTGCAGGAGCAGGGTCAGTAAGGTCATCGGCAGGAACGTAAACAGCCTGAACGGAAGTGATAGAGCCGCTCTTGGTGGAAGTAATACGTTCCTGGAGCTCGCCGAGGTCGGTAGCCAGAGTCGGCTGATAACCTACGGCAGACGGCATTCTGCCGAGAAGCGAAGAAACCTCCGAACCTGCCTGAATAAATCTGAAAATATTATCGATGAAAAGAAGCACGTCCTGATGCTCTTTATCACGGAAGTATTCAGCCATAGTAAGGCCTGTTTCAGCAACTCGCATTCTTGCTCCGGGCGGTTCATTCATCTGACCGAAAACGAGCGCGGTTTTGCTGAGTACGCCCGATTCCTTCATCTCATTCCAAAGGTCGTTACCCTCACGAGAACGCTCTCCTACGCCGGTAAAGATAGAATAACCGCCGTGCTGAGTCGCAACGTTAGTGATAAGCTCCTGGATAAGTACGGTCTTACCTACACCGGCACCGCCGAAAAGTCCGATTTTACCGCCTTTCTGATACGGAGTAAGGAGGTCGATAACCTTGATACCTGTCTCAAGTATTTCAACCTCGCTCGACTGCTCCTCAAAAGCGGGAGGTCTGCGGTGTATTGACCAGTGCTCCTCATTATCAAGCTTCTCAAGGTCGTCGATAGTTTCGCCGACAACGTTAAAGAGTCTGCCGAGCGTTTTCTCACCTATAGGAACTCTGATAGCGCCACCCGTCGCCTCAACCTGCATATCCTTATACAGACCGTCTGACGCGGCAAGCATAATGCAGCGCACCATACCGTTTCCGATATGCTGAGCTACCTCCATAACAGCCTTCTTATCGCCGTTTTGCACCTCGAGTGCGTCTTTAATTCTCGGGAGCTCGCCGTCAAATCTGACGTCGACAACGGGTCCCATAACCTGAACTATTTTTCCAAAACTCATAGTAAAGTCACCTGTTATTTATTCTTTGAACGCGCACCTGCGACAACCTCGGTAATCTCCTGAGTAATCGCCGCCTGACGGGCGCGGTTGTACTGAATAGACAGCTCTTTAATCATAGTCTGGGCGCTATCGGTTGCAGTCTGCATAGCCATCATTCTGGCATTATGCTCGCTGCAGAAGGACTCAACAAGCGCGCCGTAAACAAAACCTGTAATATAGTCGGGGACAATCTTGTTAAATACTGTTTCAGCGTCGGGGAGCAGCGTTGCGCTGTCGTAGCGCTCGGCAAGCTCGTTTTCCTGCATTTCGAGCCTTTCTTCCTTAAGCGGAAGAAGTCTGCGGCTTTTCGCCTCAACGGTCATAGAATTGACCATCTGGGTATAAACCACATAAAGCTCATCAATTTTTCCGCTGATAAACAAGTCTGTTAATCTGCCCGCAATATGCCTTGCGCGGTTCATATTAGGGTCCTGGGCAGTATATTGAAAATTGATATCAATATTGATATTCTTCTTTTCAAAATAATGTCTGCCGAGCTGACCGATTACAAACAGCATATTGCCGGAATCATCGCCGTCAATAAGTTCTTCCGCAAGCTTGATAACATTATGATTATACGCACCTGCAAGGCCTTTATCGGCAGTTATTACAAGATAACCGACAGTACGGTTTTTGCCTTTAATATTTTCACGGCGGTCGAAGAATTTATTACCTGCTTCCGGGTTCTTGTCAAGAATCTTTGCCAGCGAATCCTGGATAAGGTAAAAATACGGCTCCGTGTTTTTTAAATCCCTGCGGGCTTTCTGAAGCTTCGACGAGGACACCATATACATCGCGTTGGTGATTTTCATCGTGTCCTTAATCGACTTTATCCTGCCCTGAATTTCTCTTGCATTTGACATAAATACTGTCCTTACAACTATTTATTAAAGCTTTCTGCCGCTTTTAAGATACGCTCTCTGAGCTCGTCGCCGAGAACTTTCTCATTATTAATTTCGCTGATAATATCGTCGTGCTGCTCGTCAAAGTAAGCGAGAAGCTCCGCCTGATACTTCTTAATCTCGTTAACAGGGACATTCTGAAATCCCTTTGCAATAGCTACAACGAGCGTAATTACCTGGTGCGCCATCGACATAGGCGAGCCGAGCGGCTGCTTAAGAAGCTCCATAAGTCCCTTACCGTATTCAAGCTGCGCCTTTGTGTCTGCGTCAAGGTCAGAGGAGAACTGAGTGAATACCTCCATCTCTCTGAACTGAGCGAGGTCAACACGAAGCGAGCCTGCCGCCTTTTTCATAGCCTTTGTCTGAGCCGCGCCGCCTACACGCGAAACGGAAAGACCTACGTTAACAGCAGGGCGCTGGCCGCTGAAGAAGAGGTCGGACTCAAGATAAATCTGTCCGTCGGTAATTGAAATTACGTTAGTCGGAATATATGCTGAAACGTCGCCGGCCTGAGTCTCAATAATCGGCAGGGCGGTGATTGAACCGCCGCCGAGTTCGGGAGTAAGGCGGCTCGAGCGCTCAAGCAGTCTTGAATGAAGATAGAATACGTCGCCGGGATAAGCCTCACGTCCGGGAGGTCTTTCAAGAAGGAGCGAAATTGCACGGTAAGCCACAGCGTGCTTGCTGAGGTCATCGTATACAATAAGGCAGTCCTTGCCCTGATACATAAAGTACTCGGCGATAGCAGTTGCCGAATACGGCGAAATATACTGAAGCGACGCAGGGTCGGAAGCAGTCGAGCAAACAACGATTGTATAGTCGAGCGCGCCGTGCTTTTCAAGGTCGCCAACAAGCTTTGCAACCGTGGAAGCCTTCTGTCCGATTGCGTTATAAATACAGATACAGTTCTTGCCCTTCTGGTTAACGATTGTATCGAGTGCAATTGAGGTCTTACCTGTCTGACGGTCGCCGATAATAAGCTCACGCTGTCCCCTGCCTATCGGGAACATTGAGTCAATTGCGAGAATACCCGTCTCAAGCGGCTGAGAAACCGACTTTCTGTCTACGATAGACGGAGCAGGCTGTTCAACAAGACGGTAATCATCAGCCGTAATGTCGCCCTTGCCGTCAATCGGCTCGCCGAGCGCATTTACAACTCTGCCGATATAGCCTTCGCCGACAGGCACGCCCGCCTTCTTATGCGAACGCTTTACGCGCGTGCCCTCGCTGATTTCATCATCGCTGCCGAAGAGAATACAGCCTACCGTGTTCTTGCGTATATCCTGCACCATTCCCTTTACGCCCGACTCAAATATAATAATCTCGCCGTACATAACGGAGTCGAGTCCGTGAATGGTCGCAATACCGTCGCCGACGCTGATGACAGTACCGATTTCCTCGCCCTTGGTTTCAAACTCAAAGTCCTTAATATCTTCTTTGAGGATAGAGATGATACCGCCTGCGTCGATATCGTTATTCTTAACTGCGTTTTTCTCAACGCTTTCCTTAATTTCTCTGAGCTTTGTTCTGAGGGAACGGTCAAACTGACGTCCCTCAACCTCAATAACAAATCCGCCGAGAAGAGACGCGTCCTTAACAATCTCAATCTTTGCGTCGCTTGCGCCCGTTTCCTTAATCACAAACGACTTGAAGCCGTCAAGCTGCTCGGCAGTCGGCTCCGTCACGCAGCGGATAACTGCGTTTGCGATATTGCTGCGCTTGTCAAGCTCGGCAAGATAAGCCTTTGCAATCTCAGGGAAGTCCGAAATGCACATATCCTCGCTTATTGTAAGAAGTGCGCTCTTAACGGATTTCGGGAAAAGCTCGCCGATAGCCGTCTCTTTTTCGGACAGCGGAACTGAAGGGCTGTCGAGAATAGCGCATACTTCATCAGTCGCGCCTATTACAGCCTTTGTCTTTTCAATATCGTCTGCGCTGACGTTAGATTTGAGCAGCGCAGAAATATATTCATCCATTTTCTGAATCATTATTCTTCACTGCTTTCTTTCAGGAAATCGTCAAAAATATCGCTGTCAGCCTCGGCAGAAACGCTCTTGCCCACAACCTTTTCGGCTGCCTGCATAGCGAGAGAAGCAATCTCCTCTTTTGCAGCTTTCTGCGCGTTCTTCTTGTCGATTTCGATTTGTTTTTCGGCATCAGCCTTCAAAGCCGCGGCGTCAGCCTCAGCCTTTTCAATAATTCTGTTATACTCAACCTTTGCGCCCTCGCGTGCTTCAGCGATAATCTGCTCGCCCTCAGCCTCCGCATTTGCAATCCTGCCCTCATAATCAGCAAGCTTTTCATCGGCGTCCTTCGACACCTGCTCGGCGTCGTCAAACTGCTTCTGAATAAGCGCCTTACGCTCATCCATAACCTTCTTAATTCTGCCGAACAAAAACTTCTTCATAAGCAGGTAAAAGATAATAAGATTGACAAAGGTGAATAATATGTTCCAGTCAAACTTTAACATTTACTGCGTGTCCTTTCGATGTAGTCTCGGTTCTCTTATTTAAGCATAAAGATGATAAGAATACTTACGATAAGACCGTAAATAGCAGTAGCCTCTGCAAGCGCACCGC
>CAMPAT010000020.1 GCA_946633275.1 uncultured Clostridia bacterium | reverse complement strand
GCGATAACCGCGAGCATACTGTCCTTCGAGCTCTCCACCATTTCGAGATGGAGATTAAACGTCGTGAGAAACCATATTACAATCGACGCAATGAAGATTACCGTAAACGCTCTCGTGAGGAAGTCCTTTGACTTATCCCACAAAAGACGGATAATATTTTTCGCGCTCGGCATTCTGTAATTCGGAAGTTCCATTACGAAGGGAACTGCCTCGCCCTTGAACGAAGTGTTCTTCGACACAACGGCAGTAATAATGCCCACAAATATTCCCGCGAGATAAAGAACAATCATCACGAGCGCCGAGTAATCGGGGAAGAACGCCGACGAAAACAGCGCGTAAATCGGCAGTTTTGCCGAACAGCTCATAAACGGAATGAGCATAATAGTCATCTTTCTGTCGCGCTCCGACGGAAGAGTACGGCACGACATTACGCCGGGCACGGAACAGCCGAAGCCGATAAGCAGCGGCACAATGCTCCTGCCCGAAAGTCCGAGCCTTCTCAGAGGCTTATCCATTACAAAAGCGACGCGCGCCATATAGCCCGTATCCTCAAGAAGCGAGAGGAAGAAGAACAGCGTCACGATAATAGGCAGAAAGACGATAACGCTTCCGACGCCCGTCACAATGCCCTTGGTAATGAGTGAATGCACGACCTCGTTCGTATGCCAGGCGGACAGCCCTGAATCGAGCGACGCCCGGAATAAATCCACGCCTTTTTCAAGAAACTCCTGGAGATATTTTCCGATAACTCCGAAGGTTAGCCAGAACACAAGTCCCATAATAACTACAAACGAAGGAAGCGCTGTAAATCTGCCCGTGAGCAGGCTGTCAATCTTTCTGCTGCGTGCGCGCTCCTTGCTCTCCTTCGGCTTAATTACGCACTCTCTGACGAGTTTCGTAATAAATGAAAAGCGCATATCCGCGATAGCAGCCGCTCTGTCGAGCCCGCGCTCCTGCTCCATCTGAACTATTATGTGCTCGACGAATTCAGCCTCATTCTCATCGAGCTTGAGCGCGCTCATAATTCTCTCGTCGCCCTCAACGAGCTTCGTCGCGGCAAATCGGACGGGAATGCCTGCAGCTCTCGCGTGGTCCTCGATAAGGTGCATAATTCCGTGAAGGCAGCGATGTACTGCACCGCCGAACTCACTTTCGTCGCAAAAATCGTTTCTGCGCGGCTTTTCCTGGTACTTCGCTATATGTAAAGCGTGGCTGACAAGCTCGTCTACGCCCTCGTTCTTCGAGGCTGAAATCGGCACAACGGGAATTCCGAGAATTTCCTCCATCTCATTTATAAGAATTGAGCCGCCGTTGCCTCTCACCTCGTCCATCATATTGAGCGCGAGAACCATCGGGGTTTCAAGCTCCATAAGCTGCATAGTAAGATAAAGGTTACGCTCAATATTAGTCGCGTCTACGATATTGATTATGCCCGTCGGCTTCTCGCCGAGAATATATCTGCGCGACACGATTTCCTCGCTCGTGTACGGCGACAGCGAATAAATGCCGGGCAAATCGACTACTTCCGTATTAGGATACTTCTTAATCTGTCCGCTCTTGCGGTCTACGGTAACGCCGGGAAAATTGCCAACGTGCTGATTTGACCCCGTAAGCTGATTAAAGAGCGTGGTCTTGCCGCAGTTCTGATTTCCTGCAAGCGCAAAGGAGAGCACGGTATCGTCCGAAAGCGGATTTTCGTCGGCTTTGACGTGGTACTTGCCGCCCTCACCGAGTCCCGGGTGCTCGCGGTCAACGCGGTAAAGCGGAGACTCTTCGCCGCTTTTTCTGTCAGTCCTCCTCACCGTAATCTTCTCCGCGTCCGAAAGGCGGAGCGTAAGCTCATAGCCGTGGATACGAAATTCAACGGGGTCGCCCATCGGGGCATACTTAACGAGAGTTATATCCGCGCCCGGAATAACTCCCATATCGAGAAAGTGCTGTCTGAGCGCGCCTTCGCCCTCGACACTTTCTATAATTCCTGTCTGATTAACTTCAAGTTCGCTTAACTTCATTTTCCCTATCCAAATCATCACTTAATAATATTATATATTTATCAACATTATAACAGTAATATCGAATATTTCAAGACATTGTTTTAATTATATTCATCTGCATCCCCTGTGGGGGGTTGTTTTTATTTAAACAATTTATTATAATAAAGTCATCAAATATATTGGAGGGAATATTATGGCATGTTTTGTAGTACCTGCTGCTGAGGCTATCGTAGTTACCGCAGCTTTCATCGCAGCAAAGAAAAAAGAGCAGAAAATCGAAGCTCCTAAACTCGCAGACGGCAGCAAATTTGACAGCAACGATGTAAAAATCACTTGGTCAAAGAGGCTCAGCTGGCTTATGGGTCTTCTCTGGGGCGGCGTTCTTCTTCTCGCATTTGAGCACTTCTGGCACGGCGAGGTAGTACCCTTCCCACCGTTCCTGACGGCGATGGGCTCGCCCGAGGACACGCGAGAAATGCTGCACGAAATGGCTACTGTCGGCGTATCTATGACAGTTACCGTTACAGCCGTATGGGGCGCAATCTGCGCTGTTGCAGAAGCTAAGGTCAAGAAAATCAAAGCTTCTCTCGCCAAAGATAACGCGTAAGGAGAAGAAAAATGACATTACTTATTACGATTATAGCAGCTTTAATAGCAACTATAATCTGGTATGCAAGCGACAAGAGAGATACATATAAGCTCGGCACGCTCTCGCTCATTTACTGGGGAGCTTCGCTTATGTGGCTTATGGACTTCGTCTTCGAATACGCAGAGCTCAAGGCTGAGTACTTCACTCAGGAGTTTTCCGATATTCTTAACGACTCTATTCTCGGAATTACAGTTGTTGCAATCGGTCTTATTGCGTGGCTTGTTATTCTTCTCATCAAAGACCCGAAGGGCGTATTCAAAGCAAAATTCACAAACAAAAAGGATTAGCCGACGGCTAATCCTTTTTTTCAAGCTCTTTACGAGCTTCAAATATCGATATATCCTTTTCGAGCGCGAGAGACTTCAGGTCCTCAAACTCGATTTTTTCTTTTACCGTGCCGTAGCCCTCCGAGCGTTTAATCTGCGCTCCTGCTTCCTCCCTGAACTCACGCTCGAGAGTATATCGAGACGGCGAATATCGGCGTATTCCGAGAGTAGTCGTGTGCTCAAAAAGCAGTTGTGTAAACTTCGCGCAGTCTCCGCTTTTGCAAAGCACCGTCAGCATATACGCAGGTCTGCCCTTTTTCATAAAAATCGGCGTAATAAAGCAGTCGAGCGCGCCTTTCCGGAGCATAGTCTCCGAAGCAAACGCAGCTTCCTCGCCCGTCATATCGTCGATATTGCAGGACAGCTCCGTTATGCCGCAGTCATCAAACAGAAATGCTCTGACGATATTCGGCTGCGAAAGCTTTTTTGTGCCTACTCCGACTCCGACGCGCTTAACGCCGCCGAGAGCGGGAGTATGAGTAAACTCATCTGCAAAATACTTAAGAACAGCAGCACCCGTCGGGGTACAAAGCTCTGTCTGAATATCGCTCTTATAATAAGGAACGCCCTGCAGAATATTCGCAGTCGCAGGCGCAGGAACGGGAAGCACGCCGTGAGCGCATTTTACGCTCCCGTTACCGACGTTAATCGGGGAACAGATAATTCTCTCCGGTGCAAGCTTGTTAATCAGATACGAGCAAAGCGTAACGTCTGCAATTGCGTCAATCATACCGAGCTCGTGAAAATGAACTTCGCCTGCAGGCTTACCGTGCGCCGAAGCCTCAGCCTCGGCGATTATTGAATAAACTGCCTTGGCGTCGCTTTTCACCTTTTCGTCAGCCGTCAGCGTATCAATAATTCCGCACACCTCAGAGAGATGTCTGCCGTGGTGGTGCGAATGATTATGGTGAGAATGAGGAGTTTCCTCCTCGCCGTCAATAATGATATGAAGATGAGCGCCGCTTATCTCATCGCTCACCTGCTCATATTCAATCTCCGTATGCGGGAGCGACAGCGAGTTAAGCTCGCAAAGAAGCGACTCTTTATCCTCAAAAAGCTCAAACAGCGCCGAAGCAAGCATATCGCCTGCCGCGCCCATATTACACTCAAAATATAAATTCATACTTCACCTATTTTATTAATCATACTTGCGGTAAAACCTGCGCCGAAGCCGTTATCAATGTTAACAACCGTAACTCCGCTCGCGCAGGAATTCAGCATCGAAAGAAGCGCCGAAAGTCCCTCAAAATTCGCGCCGTAACCCACGCTCGTAGGAACTGCGATAACGGGACAATCGACCATTCCGCCGACAACGCTCGCAAGCGCGCCCTCCATACCTGCAACGGCGATAACTACCTTTGCGCCTGCAAGAATGTCAGCATTATGCGTAAGGCGGTGTATTCCTGCAACGCCTACATCATAAAGGCGCGTAACCTTGTTTCCGTAATATTCGGCAGTCTGCGCCGCCTCTTCCGCAACGGGAATATCGCTCGTGCCGCCGGTCGCGATAACAATATTTCCTCTGTCGTGCGATTTTGAAGCTTCGCCTGCAACGCCTATGCGCGACACCTCGTCATATTTAAGCGGTATCTTCTCCGCTATAAACTGCGCCGCCTCAGGAGCAAGACGCGTAATAAGGACCGATTTTTCGCCGTTTTGCAGGATATGCTCCGCAATCCTTAAAATCTGCTCCTCCGTCTTGCCGGCGCCGTAAATAACTTCGTCTGCGCCCGTGCGTATACCGCGGTGCGTATCAATCTTAGCAAAGCCGATATCCTCAAACGGCTGAAGCTTAATTTTCCCGAGCGCTTCATCGGGAGTAACTCCTCCGCTCGCAACAGCTTCAAGAAGAGTTTTAAGTTCGTCTTTATTCATCAGTACTGCGCTCCTTCAAATCAAGAAATGCGTTTTCATAGTATTTGTTAAGCACCGCCGCGGTCTGCTCACGCAGACTCACAAACAGCTCAAAATCGCACCTGCCAAGCTGCAGGAGAGCACCTTCGCCCCTGCTTCTTATTCTGAAATCCGAATAGCCGAGTGAGAACAACTCGCCCTCCGCTTTTTCAATAACTTCAAGCGCCCGAGCCGTAATCGGATTGCCGCTCATAATACGCGTTGCGAGGCAGGCGTAAGACGGCTTAGCGTACACCTCAACTCCGCGCTTCTCGGCGAGGAGGCGCACCTCCGGTTTTCCGATACCGCAAAGCCGAAGCGGAGATAAAACTCCAAGCTCTTTGAGCGCCCTCGCGCCCGGTCTGTCATCCAAATCATCGGTGGCGTTTGTGCCGTCGCAGACAACGTCAAAGCCATCGCGCTCCGCGCTGTCAATTATTGTGCTGAAAATCAGCTTTTTGCAGTAATAGCAACGGTTTTCAGGGTTCGATGCAATCTCGCTGTGCGAGAGAACATCGACGTTAATAACCTCAAGCTGCACCCCTGCGCCTTCGGCAACGCGCCGCGCGTCCTCAAGCTCAAACGCAGGCTGAAACTGAGATTTAACAAAATACGCCTTTGAGCGCTCCGCCTTCTCTGCGGCGAGGCTGAGAAGGAGCGCAGAGTCTACTCCGCCGGAAAGCGCAACGGCAACCGAGCTGTGCTTACTGAAAAATTCATCAATCGTCAAATTGTATCACCAAGCATATAATAACAAACTTCAGATGAAAAATAAAGAATTATTTTACAATATGATATAAATGGATAAATATTGCGGTATGGTTGATTTTTGTATTATTTTATTACTTATGTTCTATTGACATATCAGCTCCAAAAATATATACTTAAAATAGCATATTATAATTAGGAGTGATTTGTATGTATAAACATAATATTAAAACTAAAATTTTGTCATTAGTTTTTTCCATCGCACTTCTCGTAAGCTGCCTTATGCCGCTCGGCGCAGTTGAGGCTCTCGCCGCAACTTCCGAAGGCACGGCAGTAATAGACGCCGTTGACAGCGGCACAATCACAATCGACGGTACTGAATATCAGATTGAAACAATCAATGTCGAGGTTTCAACCGGTTCCACGTTTAACGGCGCTCTTCAGCCTGTGCTCAACTCTATTGAGTCAAAAGACAACGGCAAGATGTACAGAGTTGTCGTTCCTGCAGGAAGCTATGACAGTACCCAGAGAATTTATCTCGGCAGCAACACAATCCTCGACTTAAGAGGCGTTGAAATATACAACTGGAACACCGCCACGGATAATATCAACGAGACGGGAAGCGGATTTGACGGATGTCAGAACATCATAATTCTCGGCGGCGAGCTCCACGGTCTTGTAAGAGGTCAGAGCGCGGCTTCGCACAAAATCTCAGGCGGCGCCTCAACCTGTAACACGAGAATCGGACACGCAAAGAACATCAGCATTGTAGGCTCAAAGTTCTACGACAACTGCGGCGGACACCTCGTTGAAGTCGGCGGCGTTAAAAACCTGCTTATCGCAGACTGCGAGTTCACGGGATATGCAGACCCCGACCCACTCGGCGCATCGAGCCAGAGTCTTGAGGCTATCCAGCTTGACGTTATTCACAGAGACAAGATGAATTTTGAGGCGTATGACAACAAGGACGACTCCTCAGTCGAGAACGCAACAATCGTTGGCAACTACTTCCACGACCTCAGACGAGGCGTCGGCAGCCACCACGCAGTTTACGGCCACCCGTACAACAACATTAAGATTGCAGGCAACACCTTCAAAAACATTCTCGACAAGGCAATCCAGCTTGAATACTGCACGAACTCTTCCGTTTCATATAACGAGATGACGAACGTTACGTGCGGCATTTCAGTTAACTCTGCGTTTGCAGGCTCGTTCTATCTTCCGAACAGCGCAAGCGAGAGAAACAGCCTCAGCATTAACAAAACTATCTACGCAAACACCACTATTGCGAACAATAAGATTTATCTTAACACAAGCGCTGTTTCCGGCGAGAAATGGGCTGACAAGTCAAAGTACGGTATCAGAGTTTTTGGCGAGAGCATTACCTCGTCAAATAACAAGCAGGGCTACGAAGACAGCACGGCTACTCTGCCGCCGACGGGGATTTACTACATCAGCGGCGTTAACGTAAAGGACAACACAATTACCACAGTCAACAACGCAGGTACAAACAACATCGAATGCGGTATCCGCGCAAGATACGCGAAGAACTGCACAATCAGCGGAAACACCGTTAACAATCAGGCTTCGTCAGGCGTGAAGGACGGCTTCGGTATCAGCCTGCTCGACACGAACGGATGTACAGTAAAGTACAACGCAGTTACGAGGGCACTCAATGGTATCGGCGTTAACGGCGGTTCATACGACAAAATCGAAAACAACACCGTAAACTCCTGTTACAAGAACGGCATTACAGTTCTCAGCTCAGTTGTTTCAACAGTTAACGCAAACAAAATCAGCTACGTCCCCGAAAACGGTATCGCAATCAGCAATTCCGCAACGGCAAACAACATCAACTATAACTCAATCTGGGGTGGCATAACTCAGGGAATTTCCGTATCAGGCTCCGCAAAGGCAGGAACAATCTATTCCAACTCAATTTCAGGCGCTAAGAAAAACGGAATATCAATCACCTCGTCATCAAGAGTTAACAACAC
Organism: uncultured Clostridia bacterium; assembly: GCA_946633275.1. GTDB lineage: Bacteria > Bacillota > Clostridia > Oscillospirales > Acutalibacteraceae > Eubacterium_R. Next base: position 1,175 of record CAMPAT010000020.1, on the reverse strand, counting down.
GATTTCTACTAACAAAGTAAGCTCAAGCGGAACTAACGGTATCCTGATTTACGGCAAGGCTTACGCGAAGAACATATATAAGAACAACGTAAATAAAGCAGGAAATATCGGCATTCTCGTTTACTCATCGGCTACTGCAAATTCAATCAGCAGCAACACCGTTAAAAAAGCGAAGAAACCCGGTATCTGCGTTTCTTCAAAATCGACCTGCAAGGGCTTCGCTTCAAACAAGCTCACCTCCTGCGGCTCAAAGAACAAGATTTCTATCGCGAGCAACTCAAAGGGCATTGTGCTGAATAAAAATACTCTCAAGCTCAAGAAGGGCAAGAGCTCAACGCTCAAGGTTTCCGCAAAAGCAGCAAACAAGAAGAAGGTAACCTGGAAGACAAGCAACAAGAAGATTGCAACCGTCAAAAACGGCAAGGTTACGGCTAAGAAAAAAGGCACAGTAACCATCACCGTTACGCAAAACGGCGTAAGCTCAAAATGTAAGGTAACCGTTAAATAACACAGGAAAAATATGAAGGCAATTAAAAAGATTATTAAAAAAATTCTCGGTAACAACTACTTCACTAAGAATTTTCTCGAGAAAGTACGCACTTACCGACTGAATAAGTACTACAAAAAGATGAGCAAGAAGATTCCCGTTGACGATAAAATGGTAATCTTCGAGGCGTTTTTCGCCAAGAAATACGCCTGCTCGCCGAAAGCGATTTACGAGTATATGCTCAGCGACCCGAAGTATAAGGATTTCAAGTTCGTATGGGTTTTCAGAGACACGGACGACCCTGAAATCAAAAAAATCTTCAAGGGTAAGAAGACTATACTCCTCCGCTATAAAACGAAGAAATACTACCGCTTTTACGCAAGGGCAAAGTACTGGGTAACGAACGCGCGCGTGCCCGACTGTATCGTCAAGAAGCCGGAGCAGGTTTACATCCAATGCTGGCACGGCACACCGCTGAAAAAGCTCGGCTGGGATATCGAGGTTAAGGGCAATAACGCTCTCAGCTCAAACAAGGAAGTCCGCCGTCAGTACAACCACGACGCTTCACGATATACATATATGCTCTCGCCGTCGCGCTTCTGTACGGAGAAGCTGACATCGGCATTTAATCTCAAGGCGCTCGGCAAAGAGAATATTATGGTCGAAAAGGGCTATCCGCGAAACGACG
>CAMPAT010000019.1 GCA_946633275.1 uncultured Clostridia bacterium | reverse complement strand
AGCTTGATAATAGCGTTTTCGTCGCCGAACATAGCCTCTGCAAGAGTTTTGCAAAGCTCTGTTTTACCAACGCCCGTAGGACCGAGGAAGATGAACGAGCCGATAGGTCGATTAGGATTTTTCAGTCCTACTCTGCCTCGGCGGATAGCCTTGGCAATCGAGGATACCGCCTTGTCCTGACCTACGATTCTCTTATGGAGAATGTTCTCCATATCGAGCAGGCGTTCGCTCTCCTCCTTAGTGAGCTGATTTACAGGGATACCCGTCCATGAGGATACTACCGATGCAATCTCATCAGTCGTAACGGACTTAACTTCGTGTGAGGAGGAGTTACGCCACTTTTCCTTTTCGCCCTTGAGAAGCTTCGAAAGCTCGTTTTGCTTATCTCGGAGTTTTGCGGCGTTCTCGTAGTCCTGAGCGGTAATGGCAGACTGCTTTTCCTGCTCAAGACGCTTTATTTCGTCCTCCATATCCTTTAAGTTCTGAGGCATTGTGTAAGTCTTAAGTCTTACTACCGAAGCCGCTTCGTCGATAAGGTCAATCGCCTTGTCCGGCAGAAATCTGTCTGCGATATAGCGCGACGACATTTTAACTGCGTTTTCAATTGCCTCGTCGGTAATTTTAACCTTGTGGTGAGCCTCGTATCTGTCGCGCAGTCCGCGGAGAATTTCGATTGCCTCCTCCTCGGTAGGCTCGCCTACCATTACGGGCTGAAAACGTCTTTCGAGCGCTGCGTCCTTCTCAATATTCTTACGGTACTCGTCGATAGTTGTAGCGCCGATTACCTGCAGCTCGCCGCGTGCAAGCGACGGCTTGAGAATATTAGCTGCATCGACTGCGCCCTCTGCTGCGCCTGCGCCCATAATCGTATGCACCTCGTCGATAAAGAGGATTACGTCCTTCGCCGCCTTTACCTCGTCCATAGCCTTTTTAATTCGTTCCTCGAAGTCGCCGCGGTACTTTGTGCCTGCAACCATAGAGGTAAGGTCGAGTGCGACAATCTTCTTATCGCGGAGCATTTCCGGAACCTCATCCTGAACTATTTTAAGTGCGAGACCTTCTGCAATAGCGGTCTTTCCTACTCCCGGCTCACCGATAAGGCAGGGGCTGTTCTTATTACGTCTTGACAAAATCTGTACAACACGCTTTATTTCATTTTCTCTGCCGATAACAGGGTCGATTTTGCCCTCCTTCGCCTCGGCTGTAAGGTCGTGGCCGAACTCGTCGAGCGTGGGAGTTTTGCTGTTTTTCTTTTTGCCGCCCTTTGCTCCTCTGCGTTCGTCTGTCTCGCCGTTTGATAGCGACTGAACGATATCTTCAAGAAGCGCGTTTTCATCAACGCCCAGCTCGTTAAGGAACTTAACGGCGTAGCTGTCCGTTTCTTTAATAAGCGAAATGAGCAGGTGCTCCGTCGCTACAAACGAGTGCGACATTCCGCGTGCAATCTGGAAAGAGAGCTCAATAATCCGCTTTGAGCGAGGGGTGAAATCCTCAGGTGTAAGACGGGTCGGATTGCCCGTGCCGATTTGAGTTTTTATTAACTCATCGACATCTTCAAAGTAGACGCCCTTATCATCGAGCACGCCTGCAGCAACGCCTGTACCCTCTCGCAGAAGACCGATAAGGATATGCTCGCTGCCGATATAGTTATGGCCGTATTCTTCGGCTGATTTAATTGCGAGGTTAAGCGCCTCGTTTGATTTTTGAGTGAAAGAGTTAAACTTGTACATATCTAAAACCCCTTTCTTTTTATGTTATTACGAATTAATATTTTTCAAGGCGAGCGCCTCAATCATAATCCGTTACTCTTAATTATAATTTTTCTCTGACAATCTCCGCTCTGAGCTTATGGAGCGTGCTGTCGCTGAGCTCCTTGCCCGTATCAGAAGCAAGGGTTGCATTCTGGAGAGAATAAAGCATATCTCCGACAGTACTGTAAGATATATCAAAATACTTCATAGCGATACCGAGACGCACGAGCGACAGACTGTTAAGAAATTCGTCCGTCTTAAGAATTCTCGCAGATTTAAGAACGCCGAGATTTCGGTAAAGCTTATCTTCAAACTCATAGCTTTCGGCAAGTTCTTTTCGCGCCTCGCGCTCCTGCTGAACAATCTGCTCGCAGATAGTCGAAATATTATCGATTGCGCTTTTTTCGCTGATACCGAGCGAAACCTGATTTGAAAGAATATAAAGGTCGCCTGCTGCGTTCTTGTAAAGCTCGCGCAGATTAAGTCCGAGCTTGCTGACCATCGAGGACAGCTTGTAAAGCGCGTTCTGACGGCGCAGCGCAGGAAGATGAAGCACAAATGACGCCTTCAGTCCCGTGCCGAGATTAATCGGAGACGCTGTCAGAAATCCAAGCTTTTCCGAATACGCAATCTTAAGCGACGAAAGGAACATATCGTCAATATTGTTTGCTTTTTCGTACGCCTCTTCCATACTCTGACCTGCGGCAAACGCATTAATCTTAATATGGTCCTCCTCGCAGAGCATAACGGATACATCCTCATTTTTGCTGAGCATAAACGAGCCGCCTTTTTTCACTAAATCGGGACTTGCAAGGTACTTTTCGGCATACGAAACAGCCTTAGTTGTTCCAAGCTCTGCAAGATTAATAAGGTCAAATTCGTTTGCGTACTGAGAGCTCTTAAGAGTTGCGTAAAGCTTCTTCGTTACGCTTTTTCTGATATCGTCGCTCATCCTGTTCGGGAACGGACTGTCCGCGAGATTTCGCGCAAGCCGCACTCTCGAAAACAGGACTACGTCTGAATTATTACCTTCATTTTCGTACCATCTGCTCATTACTGTGCCTCCCCGATTTCTTTAATCCTGTCTCTGAGAACTGCCGCGTCCTCAAAGCGCTGCTCCTGAACCGCTTTCTTAAGGTCTGCCTTAAGCGCCTCAAGCTTTGTCGGCTGAGGAGCTTCCTCAGAAGGCTTCTGCTCGTCGTTTTCCTCGGTATAAGTTACACATTTGCCGATATGACGCGCTCTGCCGTGCAGCTTCTCGATACTCGGATAGAGCATATCCTCAAACTTGTCGTAACAATGAGCGCAGCCCACCTGTCCGCTGTTTACGACGTCGTTAAACGACGAGCCGCAGTAAGTGCAGCGGTCAATTCCCGCAAGCGAATTAAGCGCCGTCGCGCCTGCGCCGAGCAGATTTCCGAAAAAGCTGTTCATCGAGAACGGCTCAAAATTAAATTCGTTCATAACTCCGAGCTCCTCAGCGCATTGCGAGCAGAGGTGCATTTCCTCACGCTTTCCGTTAATTATTCTCTTAATATGTGTATTTGCTTCTCTCTCATTACAATGTGTGCATTTCATAGTTGTGTCCTCCTTCGTCGGGCTTTAAGCCTAAAACTAATATTAAGCGTTCGTGCTTAAAATTTTTGTCAATCAATGTAGGTAAGCAGCATCTGTTTGAGCTGTTTTGCTCTGATGACGTTTGCGCTCTGCCTGTCGAGCCCCTTAAAGTTATTATCATTCACAGCCGCAAGCATAAGCTTTGCATTCGTATCATCAATAAGCTTCTGATAACTGCAGTTATAAATATGTGCTCTTGCATTACGCTCATCGATAGAATCTCCGATACTCTTAATCAGCGATACAATCGTGTCGTCCTTGCTTTCGGCGCGCGTTATCAGAATATATCCGCCTCCTCCGCGGCGGCTTTCAATCCTGTAGCCTGCCTCGGGAGTAAAGCGAGACGTGATTACATAATTAATCTGGCTGGGCACACAGCCAAGGCGATTTGCCAAATCGTTACGCTGAATCTGGACGCTTGACTCGCCCTCGTCAAACATATCCATAATCACATCAGCTATTATATCACTCATTTTCATTTGATAGTGTGCCTCTTTTCTGTAATTTGGTAGGGCAAGTTTAACTTTGACTTTCTTTGCCCTTCAAGTATGTTATAGCACAATGGTCAAAGAAAGTCAAGAATTATTTTTGACTTTTTTCAAATTTTTTGAAAACTCCTTCTTATCATTAAAACTGCTGAGCGGTTGACAAATATATGTTTTTAATTTACAATAATATTTAATAATATTTAAGGAGTAAAGTTATGAAATTCAAGTACATTTGGGAAGACCCGAAACAGTACAAGGTTAACAAGGAGGACGGACACGCAATCGCTATGCCGTTTGACGACCGTGAAAGTGCGCTTTCGGGCGAAAATTCAAAGTACAAAATGAGTCTTGACGGAATGTGGAAATTCTTCTGGCAGAGAGGGCTTGACAATCAGCCCGACGGTTTTGAGAAGGACGAATACGACGTTTCCGCCTGGGACGAAATGAAGGTTCCTGCAGTATGGCAGATGGAGGGCGTAAGCGTTCCGTACTACTACGCAAGCACCTTCCCGCGCGTTTTCTCGCGTTCAAAGGGACAGATACCGAAAATCGACCACTCAATGCAGGAAATCGGCTTTTATCGCCGCTCCTTCACCCTGCCCGAAGAATTTGACGGAAGGGAGTTATTCCTCCACTTCGGCGCGTGCAAGGCTGCGCTCGAGGTATGGGTTAACGGCGAATTTGTCGGCTACTCGACAGGCTCGATGACGCCTCACGAATTTGACATAACGTCTTTCGTCAGAAACGGCGAAAATACTGTCGCCGCCAAAGTTTACCGCTACGCTGCTTCCTCATATCTTGAGGACCAGGATATGTGGTGGCTGTCGGGTATTTACAGAGAGGTATATATCTTCGCAGAGCCGAAGAGCTGTCTGCGCGATTTCTACGTTAAGACTGACCTCGACAGCGAATACAAGGACTCTGACCTTTCGCTCGACACATATATCAAAAACTATTCCGACGCAGACAAGGAGATTACTGTCAGCGCGTCTATCATCTCAGAAACAGACAAGGAGACCGAGCTCGGCAGCGTTACAAAGACTGTCGGCAAGGGCGCGTGCGAAACGCTCAGCCTCAGCGAGCACATCAAAAATCCGCGCAAGTGGTCTGCGGAAACTCCCTCGCTCTACAAGCTCGTTATGACTGTATGCGAGGGCGACGAAGTAATCTGCGTCAAGACTTACGATATCGGCTTCAAGAAGGTTGAAATCGTCGGCGAAAAGCTCCTCTTTAACGGTATGCCGCTTATGCTGCGCGGAACTAACCGTCACGACTTTGACCCCGACCACGGCTGGGCAGTTCCGAAGGAGCGCTTCACCGAGGACCTTGACTTAATGAAGCAATGCAACATCAACGCAATCCGCACGTCGCACTATCCGGACGACCCGTATTTCTATGAGCTTTGCAACAGCTACGGCTTCTACGTAATGGACGAATGCGACCTCGAGAGCCACGGAGTAAGACGTAAGGGCGTTCCCGGCTCAAATCCGCTTTGGACAGATTTGGCTGTTGACAAGATGGAGCGTATGGTGCTTCGCGACAGAAATAATCCTTGTATTTTCATGTGGTCTCTCGGTAACGAGGCAGGCGACGGCGACAACTTTATGAGAATGAAGGAAGCTGCGCTCGCGCTCGACGACACGCGTCAGTTCCACTACGAAGGCGACTTCACCTTTGAGAAGAGCGACGTTATCTCGCGTATGTACCCCGACGAAGAAACTATGCGTAAGCTCGGCGAAAAGGAAGCTATCACAATTTCACTTTACGACAATATCGCAAATCAACTCGCAGCCGACTCAAAACCGATTGCGGCAGATATGTACACCAAGCCCGTTATGCTCTGCGAATACGCTCACAGTATGGAAAATTCGCTCGGTAACTTCCAGGAGTATATGGACGATTTTGAAAAGTACGACAATATGTGCGGTGGTTTCATCTGGGACTGGGTTGACCAGGCAATCCGCACAACCGACGAGAACGGAAACGACAACTGGCTGTACGGCACAGACTTTGAGAAAGACGAGCCGAAGCATTGGTACTCAACGATGAATACCACCGCTATGACAGGTTCAAACACTTACTTCTGCGCTAACGGCGTTATCGCTGCAAACCGTGTGCCTCATCCGCAGTTCTGGGAAGTTAAGCATGTTTATCAGCCGATTGTAACGACTGCTTCCGACCTTGAGGCTGGTCGCTTCAAAGTACGCTCGCGCTTCCTGTTTACAGATATATCAAGCTACAAGTGCCGCTGGAAGATTGAGTGCGAGGGCGAAGAAATCCAGTCAGGTGAGCTTGAAAAATTTGCGCTTTCCCCTCTCCAGGAAGAAATCATCGACGTGCCTTACGACATCGCGTCGCTCCCCGAGGACAAGGAATGCGTACTTACAATTTCCTTCTTCACAAAGAAAAAGACTCCCGGTCTCAAGAGCAATTTTGAAATCGCTTTTGACCAGTTCATTCTCAGAAGCGCTGCGAAGCCCGCATTTGAAAACGCAGGCGGCGCAATCACATTTGAGCAGAAGGGCAACACCGTTGACGTAAGCGGCGACGGCTTCACCGTTAAGGTAGAAAACGGCGCTGTTACGGCATACGAAATCGGCGGAGAGAGCTTAATCGCCTCTCCGATTAAGCCTAACTATTTCAGAGCGCTTACAGATAACGATATCGACATTTTCAACTTCCTTCCGCCGTTCATCAAGATGAACGCTTACTACAAGTGGAAGAAAGCTTCCCACTCGGTTAAGGCTGTCAAGACGGAGACTCAGAGCAGCGACGGCTTTGTTAAAATCAAAGCGGCGCTTGAAGTTCCCGGACTCAAGAACGCATACGTTACATATACAGTATTTGCTGACGGCAAAATCGCAGTATATCACTCTGCAGTACCGAAGGCAGACCCTGTACGATTCGGCTTTATGCTCGGCGTTGACAGAGCTTACGACTGCGTAAGCTGGTACGGCAGAGGCGAAGCTCCGTCATATCCCGACAGAAAGACGGGATACAAAATCGGCAAGTACTCGCTTATGCTTGACAAATTCGAGTACACCTATATGCGTCCGCAGGAGTCGTCAACGAGAGCTGATGTAAGAAACTTCACTCTTACAGATAAGAAGGGCGCAGGAATCAAGGTGACAGCATACTACGACGCACCCGTTATGTTCTCAGCGCTTCCATACACTCCCGACGAGCTCGACGAAGCGCAGCACCACAGCGAATTGAACAGGGACGGAGATATTACTGTCACAATCGACTCTGCGCAGCAGGGACTCGGCGGCGATATGCCCGGTCAGGCTGTTGTACGCGACAAGTACAAGCTCAAGGCAGGCGAAAAGCTCAGCGTTCAGTTCTTAATCGAAAAAATATAACTCAGACGCTCGCAATATAATTTATACTAATCGGAGAAATAATGGCAAAAATCGGTGAAAAAGAATTAAAGGAACAACTTAAAACTGAAAATTTTTCACCCGTGTATCTGATATACGGCGAGGAGAGTTATCTTAAGGAGCACTACGTCGGCAAGCTGAAGGAAAAGCTTGTTGACGAGGCTTTCGCCGATTTCAATTTTCATCAGTACGAGGGCAAAAATGCTTCGATAAGCGACATTCTGCAGGACGCGGATATGCTCCCGATGATGGGCAGCACTACTTTTGTGCTTGTGCACGACTATCCGCTCGATAAAAGCCAGAAGGATATTGACGCGCTTAAGGAGTATTTTAAGGACGTTTCGCCGTCGTGCGTAATGGTTTTCTGGTACGACAACATCGAAGTTGACACTAAAAAAAGCGCGCGCTGGCGCTCGGTTGAAACTGCTTTTGCAAAGGCGGGCAGCGCTGTCAATCTCGAAAAGCGCACCGAGGGCGAGCTCACGAGGCTCATAGCAGCTTCCGCAAAAAAGCGAGGCTGCATTATCGCGCCCGACCTTGCGAGGTATCTGATTAGTCTTGTCGGCTCCGATATTCAGACAATTTTCAGCGAGCTTGAAAAAATCTGCGCCTATACGGGCGAAGGTAACATAAGCAAAGAAACGATTGACAAGCTCGCTGTCAAATCTCTTCAGGCGAGAGTTTACGATTTATCAAGATTCATTTTGCAGGGCAACAGCGACAGGGCGCACGCCGTGCTCTCCGCTCTCTTTGCGCAAAAGGAGGAGCCGATTGCAATTCTTGCAGTCATCGCTTCCTGCTACGTTGATATGTACCGCGTAAAGTGCGCAAAGTCGGCAGGCGCAAACGAAAACGAGCTCGGCAATTACTTCTCATACAAAGGCAGAGAGTTCCTTATCAGAAACGCCGCGCGCGACTGCAGGACAGTCAGCGTTGAGTCGCTGAGAAACTCGATTGACATTATCGCCGATACCGACGAAAAAATGAAATCGACCTCGATTGATAAAAACATTCTTCTTGAAGAAACTGTCGCAAAGCTGCTGATTTCGAGGAACGCGTAATGGAAAAGATTAAGCTTTCGCAGGCAGTCATAGTTGAAGGCAGATACGACAAGCTGAAGCTGTCGAACATACTTGACGCGTTCATTATCGAGACAAACGGCTTCGGCATTTTCAAGGACAAGGAGAAGCTGAGCTTCATTAAGAAGCTCGCTGAGGAGCGCGGTATAATCGTGCTCACCGACTCCGACCACGCAGGGTTTATGATACGCGGTCACATCGCGTCATCAGTACCGAAGGACAAACTCATCAACGTCTACATCCCCGATATTTACGGCAAGGAGAAGCGAAAGAACGCGCCGTCAAAGGAAGGCAAGCTCGGCGTTGAAGGGATGACGAAGGAAGTACTGCTCGACGCATTAAAAAGAGCAGGCGTAACCTGCTCTGTGTCGCAAAACGACGACCCTATTACTACGTCCGACCTTTTCGAGCTCGGACTGACGGGAACACCGAACGCAAAGGAAAACCG
>CAMPAT010000018.1 GCA_946633275.1 uncultured Clostridia bacterium | reverse complement strand
GCTGTACGTCAAAGTGACGAAGACCGATAATACGCTCAGCAGCCTCGCGGCATACAGCGAACGCATCGGGGAGAATATCGTCGAGAGTTTCGCCGCCTGCGAGCCTGTCCTTAAGCAGATTAGTCTGAGCGGACAGTTCCTTGTCGTCCATCTCCTTGTACTTATCCGCAAGGTCGTTAATCTTGTCCACTGTTTTGCGGAGCCTTTTAACTTCCTTCTTGGAATAGTCTCCGAAAATAGCGGTTACAAATTTGTTAGCCATATTTTTACACCTCTGTGTTTATTACTTTTTGCAATATGCCCAAACGCGAAACGGGCAATTTGCACGCATACAGTATAATAACATAAAATACAAATAATGTCAATTTATATTTAATATTTAAATATCATACTCCTCATTCTACGCCGAATACGGATTTTATTGCGCCGAGCGCACCGCCCGAAACAACGTCCTCCGCCGTGTCGTCAAAGCCCAAAACAAGATTGCGCTTGCCCTGATACACCTTGAGAGTCAGCTCCGTTTCCTCGCTTTTCATAGGAGCTTTCTCGATTTTATCAATCAGCGGCTGAAGATTCTTATCAATAAAACTGTCGTCGTCAAGAAGACCGAGAAGCTGCATCTTGCTGTAATTTGAATTAAGCTCGTACGCAAAACTTGCGGCGTCGGAATACAAATCCTTATTAATAACCTTAACCGTGACTGAAGCGGCGTCCTCGTCAATGCTGACAATCTCCATCGACAAACTCTCAAACATCGCCTTGCCGAGAGTCATAAACTCTTCCTTCTTCTCCGCAACGGGAATGATTACGCCGAGGGTCTTCGAGTCAACATATTTTTCAAGCGCCTTTGTGTCAAAATCCTTGAGCGCCTTTTCCGTCTCCTCAACTGCGAGAGTAATATTTTCTGCATTAATTTCCGCTTTTTTTGCACACGCTGTAAAGCTGAAAAGCACGGTAAACACCAGTGCCGCACATAAAATGGCAGATAAAAATCTTCTCATATTTTTTCTCCGTTCAAATAAAAATGATAAAAAAGTCTTGCATAATTGCAATAATTATTATATATTCAATGGGCAAAGATTGCAATAACTAATAAATAAATTGCTTTTTTATTTCATATATGGTATAATGCTATGGATTAAACCACTCTATATTGTTATAAACCAACAAACTGTGATATATTAAAGCTAAGGATGAATATGAAGACGTTTATACACAAATATTTCGGCGCGACGAAATGGAAAAGACTTTTTGACATAGTCGCGTCGCTAATCGCATTAATTATACTGTCACCGCTGTTTCTGGTGATATGCGCAATTATCTTTTTCACTCCCGACTGCAAGGTGTTTTTCTGTCACGAACGGCGCGGCAGGCGCGGACAGCCTTTCAAGATGTATAAGTTCCAGACTATGAAGAGCACGGCGCCGAACGTGCCGACCTGCGAGCTTGAAAACCCTGAACAGTATATCACAAAAATCGGCGCATTTTTACGTAAGACGAGCCTCGACGAGCTTCCTCAGCTCTGGAACATTCTCAGGGGCGATATGAGCTTCGTCGGACCGAGACCGCTGATTTCAAGCGAAATGCGCGCGCACAGGCTGAGGCTCGAATACGGCGTTTACCGCTACAGACCGGGACTCACGGGCTGGGCGCAGATTAACGGACGCGACGATATTTCGCTGATGAAGAAGATGAAGTTTGACAAGGAGTACTGCGATAACTGGTCGCTCGGACTCGACATCAAGATTATGTTCTTATCAGTAAAGACCGTTATCACGCAGGAGGGCTTCCACGAAGGCAAGTTCCACCGCAGATAACCGCAACTTGTTTACAGTTTACAGCATTGTAATTTGAGGTATATATTATGGAGAGAAATTTTATTGACGGTTACACCGAATGGCAGAGCAATCCTGAAATCGTTGCAGTAGGCAAGCTTCCCCAGCACGCAACGCTTATGCCGTACGAGAGCTTTGAAGAAGCAAAAAAAGCAGACCGCTACGCTTCTTCGCGCTGCAAGCTCCTCAACGGAAAGTGGAAGTTCAAGCTTTACAAAAACTACGCTTACCGCCCGTCGGAATTCGCAGACCCGAACTACGACGCGCACAACTGGGACAGCGTAATCGTTCCGGGCTCCTGGCAGATGCAGGGATACGACCGGAACCAATACTGCAACACGCGTTATCCGTGGGAAACAGACGACGACATCTGCCCTCCGAACGCTCCGATTAAGCACAACCCCGTGGGCTGTTATCTCAAGCGCTTCCACGTTAATCAGGCGCTTCTTGAAAAGCGCGTGGTTCTCTGCTTCGAGGGTGTTGAATCGGCATTTTATCTCTACGTAAACGGCGAAAGAATCGGCTACAGCGAATCTACCTTCAACAGAGCCGAATTTGATATCACAAGATACCTGCGCGAAGGCTCAAACGTTATCGGCGTCGAGGTTTACCGCTGGTGCACAGGCTCGTGGCTTGAGTGCCAGGATATGTGGCGTCTTGCCGGTATCTTCCGCGACGTATATATCTACACAACAGAGCGCGAATACATCCGCGATTTTGAAATTCACGCAGAGCCGGACGCAATGCTGCACGACGGCTATCTCGACTTAACCGTAAAAACTAACGGCGCTTACGAATCGCTCAGCATTGATATGAGCGTTATTGACAAAAACGGCGAGGTTGTTGCGCTAGACTCACGCTACGCAAACGAGGACCACGTCACAGCGCTCAAGGCTATCGTAACTAACGTTAACTGCTGGAGCGCAGAGAGCCCGTATCTTTATACAGTAGTAATCACTCTCAAGAACAACGGCGTGCCGATTGAGTACATCTCTCAGAGAGTCGGCTTCAGAACTATCGAAATCAAAGACGGCGTTATCCGTATCAACGGCAGAAGAATTGTTTTCAAGGGTACGAACCGCCACGAATTCGACTGCCGCACAGGAAGATATATCAGCGAAGAGGTTATGCGCAAGGATATCGAGATTATGAAGCGCAACAACATCAACGCTGTACGCACATCTCACTATCCTAACGCGCCGCGCTGGTACGAGCTCTGCGACGAGTACGGACTCTATGTCATTGATGAAAACAATATGGAAACGCACGGCACATACTGGTCCACAATTATCGGATGTCCCGCGCTTCCGGGCTCACGTCCTGAATGGGAAAAGGCTTGTATGGAGCGCATTAAGTCGCTCTACCACCGCGACAAGAACCACGCGTGCGTAGTATGCTGGTCAATGGGTAACGAGTCGCACGGCGGCGAAAACGTAAAGAAGATGTACAACTGGCTTAAGCAGACTGACAAATCGCGTTTCGTCCACTTTGAGCTTGACGGCGACCCGAACGAGCGCGAGCTCAGCGACGTTATGTCAAAGATGTACGCAAAGCCTGATTATCTCGAAGAATACGCGCTTACTCAGAGAGATACACGGCCGTTTATTCTCTGCGAATACACTCACGCTATGGGTAACTCCTGCGGCTCAACTGACGAATACACTCAGCTTTGGGATAAGTATCCCTGTCTTCAGGGCGGTTTCGTATGGGACTGGGTTGACCAGAGCATACTCACAACCGACGAAAACGGCAAGGAGTATCTCGCATACGGCGGCGACTTCGGCGAAGACCCGCACGACGGACACTTCTGCGGTAACGGTCTTCTCTTCGGCGACAGAAGCGTTACGCCGAAGCTGTGCGAAATCAAGAAGCTTTATCAGAACGTCGATTTCAAGGCGCTCGACGCGGAAAAAGGCGTTATCGAAATCAAAAACAAGTTCTTATTTACAAATCTTAACGAATACGAGCTCTACTGGTGCCAGTGCTCAGACAAGGGCATTTTCCGCGACGGCGTTACGAGCGTAAGCCTCAAGCCGTTTGAAAAAACGACGGTTGACCTCGAGCTCGGCAAGGTATCGAGCAACGAATGTTACCTCAACCTTGAGCTGCGCACAAAGAGCGACACCGAATGGTGCGAGGCAGGCCACGTAATTGCCGAGGAGCAGTTCGTAATCAACGAATTTGAGAACACATACGACGAGCTTGGAGAGGAGCAGGAGCTGCTCGTAAACGACACATACGGCAACCTCAGAATTTCAAGCGAGGACGTACATATCCGCTTTGAAAAGCGTGAAAGAAATCAGCTCACTTCGCTCAAAATCGACGGCGAGGAAATGCTGCTCAGTCCTATGCGCTTCAATTTCTGGCGCGCACTTACGGATAACGACCGCGGTTCACGCGCAGGCAGCAGACTCGGCTGCTGGCGCGACGCAGGCGACACCCCGGGTATCTACAACAACACCTGCTGGTCAATCGAGGGATACAAAATCCTCGACGAAGGTAAAAAGGTTGTAGTCACAAGCGGCGCAACAATCAGAACTCAGCCCGAATCAAAGGCGCAGGTTATCTACACAATCACGTCAAAGGGAATCGAAGTCGATATGCACTTCTATCCCGACGATTCACTTCCGGAAATTCCGGAAATCAGCCTTCTCTTTGAGCTTCCGAAGGACTTTGAAAACGTTACATATCTCGGAAACGGCCCCGAGGAGAACTACATCGACCGCGCAAACGGAGCGAAAGTAGGTCTTTACACAACGACCGTAAACGATATGTGGGTTGATTACCTCAAGCCTCAGGAATGCGGAAACAGAACAGGCGTGCGCTACGCGACAATCTCGGGCGACAAGCGCTCCTTCAACATAGTTGCAAAACCGATTATGGAGCTCAACGTATGTCACTATCTCCCCAAGGAGATTGAAAACACCTGGCACGCAAAGGATTTGCCGCAGTACGACAAGACCGTCGTACGCTGTATTGCAAGACAGCAGGGTATCGGCGGATACGACAGCTGGGGCGCGCATTGTAACGATAAATACAAGAACAAGACTAATAAAACCTATCGTCTTAAATTCCAAATCAGATTTTAATCAATAATAAAGTTTTGTTTATAATTCTTGACAAACGGCGATTAAAGTATTATATTTTGATTTAATCTATATGATATGATGAGAGGAAAAAGTTATGGGTATTAAAGAAGCTGCGACAGGCTTTGCCATTAAAAATGCAGTAAAATACGCAAGAAAAGACTTTAACAAAAATGCACCTAAAATCCTCAGCCTGCTCGAAAAAGCAGACGTCAAAAAGGTAAATCGTTCTACTTACGCAGGACTTCACAAGGTGCTTGACGACCCGGATAACAACTGGATGAGATTTGCAAAGAGCGTAATCTGCGATACTAATGAAAAAGTGCTTGAAAAAATGATTCCGCCACTTCTCAACGTCGCTATCAACAGCTACGATGTCCGTATGGCAAGTATCGAGAAATACGGCTGTAACGTTCCGTGGGCTATCCTTATGGACCCGACGGCTGCGTGCAACCTTAAGTGCACAGGCTGCTGGGCGGCAGAATACGGCCACTCAAGCTCGCTTTCGTACGACGACCTTGCAAGAATTATCCGCCAGGCTAAAGAACTCGGAACATATATGTTCCTTTACACAGGCGGCGAACCGACAATGCGCAGAGCAGACCTTATGCGCCTCTGCCGCGAAAATCCCGACTGTATCTTTATGAGCTTCACAAACGGAACGCTCATTGACGACTCCTTCGCTGACGAAATCGGCGAGGTGGGCAACTTCTTCCCCGCTTTCTCAATCGAGGGCTACGAGGAGGAGAACGACTTTCGCCGCGGCGAGGGCACATTCAAAAAGTGCACGGGCGCTATGCAAAGACTTAAGGACAGAGGAATCCCGTTCGGCGCTTCGCTCTGCTACACAAGCAAGAACACAGACGTGCTTTCTTCTGACGAATATATCGACTGGCTCATTGACAAGGGCGTTAAATTTGCGTGGTTCTTCACCTATATGCCGACAGGCAACGGCGCTGTAACCGAGCTTATGGTATCTCCCGAGCAGAGAGCGCAGATGTTCAAAAAAATGCGCGAGTGGCGTGAAACAAAGCCGATTTTCGCACTCGATTTCTGGAACGACGGCGAATATGTACAGGGTTGTATCGCAGGCGGACGCCACTACTTCCACATTAACTCAAACGGCGACTGCGAGCCTTGCGCATTCGTTCACTACTCAAACGTGAATATCAAGGAGTGCTCCGTGCTCGAGGCGCTTCAGAGTCCGCTGTTTATGGCTTACAAAAAAAATCAGCCGTTCTCGAACAATATGCTCAGACCTTGCCCCGTTCTCGACAACCCGGGCGCTATCAGCAAAATGGTTGCCGAAACAGGCGCATATTCAACGGAAATGCAGCACCCTGAGTCTGCAAACGAGCTGTTTGACAAGACAATCAACGCCGCAAAGGCTTGGAAGGTCAAGGCTGACGAGCTGTTCGACCGCGACGAGTACATAGCAAGGCACGTTAAAGACGAAAATATGTACAACTACGAGAAGGACGACAGCGAAAGAGACTTCAACGAGTTTGAAAAAACTGAGTAATCAAATTTAATAACCGAGGGGGCATATCATCAGATATGCCCCTTAAAGACATTTAACGAGGTGTAATTATGTTTTTCAGAAGGGGCAAAATAGAATATATCGTCGCAGGGCTCGGAAACCCCGGCAAAAAGTACGAAAACACGCGCCATAACGCAGGCTTCAAGGTAGTAGATTTTATGGCGGAGGAAAAGGGTTTTCAGTTTAAGAAGGCGAAGTTCAACGCGCTGATTGCAGATGAATTCATAGGCGGCAAAAGATGTCTTATTATGAAGCCGCAGACGATGATGAATCTCTCCGGCGACGCAGTACTCGCCGCTGCTCAGTACTATAATATCCCCGACGAAAAAATCATAATAATATACGACGACGTAAGCCTCGACGTCGGCGCCGTGCGTTGCCGCAGGAAAGGAAGCGCAGGCGGCCACAACGGTATCAAGAGCATTATATCCTGCCTCGGCGGCGAGGATTTTCCGCGCGTTAAAATCGGCGTAGGCAAAAAGCCGAACGCGAATTACGATATGGTGAGCTGGGTGCTCGGCGAAATTCCGAAGGAACTTCACGGCGACTACTCAGACGCAATCAAAAACGGCGCTGCGGCGTGCGAAGAAATTATCAGAAACTCTATTGATTCAGCAATGAATCTATATAATTCGTAAGGAAATTATGTCCTGTTTTTCAAGCATACTGAATAAAACTGAAGATTTTGACAAGCTGAAAGGCTCCGTTTCAGCCGGCTCTCTGCCGGCAGGCGCAGTAGGGCTGACCGACATCAGCAAGGTGCTCACAGTCCACTCACTATGCGCCGAAACAGGCAAAAAGGCTGTTATCATAACACCTGACGAGGCAAGCGCAGTACGATTTTTTGAGGACCTGTGTGCGCTTCAGTCGGGCGTTTTGCTGTACCCGAAACGCGAATTCACCTTTCTCGACGTCGAAGGTATCAGCCGCGAGTTTGAACAGCTCAGGCTCGGCGTACTGTCAAAGATGGCTCGCGGCGCATATTCGGCAGTCGTAATGTCTGCCGCTGCGGCGGCGCAGTACACAATGCCGCCCGGGGCTCTGCGCGAGCGCACATTTTCGATAAGCTGCGGCGACGAAATCGACGTCGACGAAACAACTGAAAGCCTCTTAAAAGCAGGCTACACGCGCTTTGACCAGGTTGACGGCACAAGCCAGTTTGCAATCCGCGGCGGTCTTATAGACATTTTTCCGCCAGGCGCTGACGAACCTGTAAGAATTGAGCTTTGGGGCGACACAGTCGACTCCATCACGCATTTTGACGTCTCAACTCAGCGACGAAACAAGATGGTTGACTCGGTTGAGATTATCCCCTCCGCCGAGGTTCTCTTCGAGAACAGGCTGAAACATGCAAAGGCTATCCGCGCCCTCGCCGAAGGACTGAAGGGCAAGGCAATCAAGGCGCGCGAAAAGCTCTACGCCGACTGCGACAAGCTTGAGCAGGGCATTTCGCTCAGGTGCAACGACAAATATCTCCCTCTCGCGTACAAATCCGAAGGAATATTCGACTACGCCGACGGAATGCTGTTTGTCTGCGAAAGCGCAAAGGTAAAAGAGAAAGTAAACAACGCCGAAAAGCTGCTCAACGAAGAAATCAAGTGGCTGCTCGACGACGGCGTTCTCTGCAAAGGGATTGATAAATTCTCGCTGAATTTTGACGAGCTTTGCGCCGAGTATGAAAAGAAAGGCGCAATTTACCTCGATTCACTTCCGCGCGGTAGCTTTGACACTCCCGTAAAATCACTCTCAAATTTCAGATGTCAGACGCTCGGAATATGGTCGGGCACGCTCAGCCAGCTCAAAGACGAGCTTTATCCTCTTATTAAAACTAATTATTCCGTCGTAATAATGGCAGGAACATCACGCGCAGGCAAGGCGCTCGCCTATGACATAAACGAAATGGGCTTCAGCGCGGTTTACTGCGACAAGGCGCCCGCTCAGTTTACAAAGGGCGCTGTTACCGTGCTTTCCGGCACGCTCTCGTCGGGATTTCAGCTCTCTGACGCAAAGTTTGCGCTCCTCACTCATGCAAAAGCTAATCAGAGCAAAAAGAAGCACAAGCGATTTTCGTCAAAGGACGCTGTGCGCTCTCTCGACGAGCTCTCCGCAGGCGACTACATCGTACACAACGTGCACGGTATCGGCGTTTTTGACGGAATAAAAACTATGGAAATCGGCGGAGTCCGCAAGGATTATATCAAAATCAGCTACGCTAAGGGCGACGCGCTCTACGTCCCCGTTACTCAGCTCGATATGGTATCGAAATACATCGGGCCGAACGATAACGCGCGCGTAAAGGTTAACCGCCTCGGCTCAGGCGACTGGAAAAAAATCAAATCGCGAGTGCGCGAGAGCGTCCGCGATATGGCAAAGGAGCTCATTGCGCTTTATGCAAAGCGCATCAGTACTAAGGGCTATGCGTTCAGCGAGGATACCGACTTACAGCGCGATTTCGAGCTGCGTTTTGAATATGAAGAAACGGAGGACCAGCTCCGCTGCGCAAATGAGATAAAAAGCGATATGGAAAAGAGCGCGCCGATGGACAGACTTCTCTGCGGCGACGTAGGCTTCGGCAAAACAGAGGTTGCGCTGCGCGCGTGCTTCAAGTGCATCGGCGACGGCAAGC
>CAMPAT010000017.1 GCA_946633275.1 uncultured Clostridia bacterium | reverse complement strand
CACTTGACTTTTAATCAAGGTGTCCCGGGTTCGATTCCCGGGTGGATCACCAAAACAAAAGGACTCAACGAGTCCTTTTTGTTTTGCCACCCGGGAATCGAAACGAACTCCAAGAGGCTTGCAGAATGCGAGCCGATTGGGAGAAAGGTCCGGTGGACCTTTCGATAGTTGAGAAGAGCAAAAGTGGTGGATCACCAAAACAAAAGGACTCAACGAGTCCTTTTTGTTTTGCCACCCGGGAATCGAACATATCTTTTTTTCTTATTTTAATAATATTGAAAATAATTACTGACCTGCCATTATTTGTGCGTTGAATTTGCGATATTCAAATCATATAATTAAATCACCAAAGCAAAAAGGAGTGATTTAATGAAAAAAAGAATTTCATTAGTTTTGGTATCAATAATAATGCTGAGCGCAATTTTTGCGTCATCTGTTTCAGCATTTGCAGCACAGTATAAGGAGGTGCAGGGAAAATATAATTATTCATATGCGGTACAGGTTCTTGATTTAGTTAATCAGGAACGCAAGAATTACGGTTTGAGCGCTCTTACAATGACGGAAGCTCTGACTGACGGCGCTATGATTAGGGCGGCAGAAACTACTGTCAGCTTTTCTCATACTCGTCCTAACGGCGAACAATGCTTTACTGCATTCAGCTGGAGCAGGGCGGCTGGCGAAAATATCGCATACGGTCAGCGTTCACCTCAGCAGGTTGTTACTGCGTGGATGAATTCGAGCGGTCATCGCAAGAACATTCTCAGCAGCGATTATACAACGATTGGTATCGGTTGCTTTGAATACGGCGGTACTTATTACTGGTCTCAGGCATTCAGCGGAGGAAGCGGAAGTGCATATTATCCGAGCGGAAGTAAGTCAGTAAGCGTTAATGTCAGCCTTACTCCAGGAGCTCAGTCATACCTTATCGGAGAGCAGAACACAGTAGTCTCATCGTCGCAGTCTACGACTAAGGCTGCAACAACCACAAAGAAGACTGAAACTACAACAAAAGCTCCCTCAACAACGAAGAAAGCTGAAACTATAACGAAACGCGTCACAACGACAAAACGCGCTGAAACGACGACTAAGAAAGCTGAAACAACAACAAGAAAGGCGGAGCCTTCAACATCAAAACAGAATAATCAGAAATACTCAATATATTCAAGAATGAGACAGGTGATGTACAGGATTATATATTACTTCAGATAAAATAGGGGAGAGCGTCAGCTCTCCCTTTAATGCTTTTATTAACTATTATGCCGCAAGGTCATACCAGTCACGCTGAACGCGTGCTATTTTTTCACGGCGCGCAGAGTGTCTTGCTTCTGATTTGATTCTTTCTTCTTTCTTCTTCTCGCTCGCAATGAGAAATATCGCTCCTGTGATGAGATAAATTACGATTTCCGCCATGAAGATAATTTCCATCATACGGTCGCTGAGCGTCGAGAAGAGGCTGAAGGGCAGCGATATTGCGATGTAGCCGACTGCAAGTGCTGTGAGAGATAATACGAAACCTTTAAGTAACTTTTTCATAATGTTTCCTCCTTAAACTTGATGTGTTTTCCTTACAATCACATTTTAGCTTAAGCGGAACGCTTGTTCAATACCCTCAGGCTTCGCAGTCCAAAAAATGGTACTCACGTTTCAAAAAATTATTGATTATTTTGCAAAATATCCTTGATTAATCCTACCGCTTCTTTAATCAGACGTGTTTCGAGAGCAGACGGAATAAGCGCTAATTTGATTATTCCGTTATCAATTCCGTAAATACATACGGCGAGTCCTGCTTTTTCAAATTCTTCTCCGTTTCCGCTGTATGCCGCCTCTATCTTAATCGCAAGTCCATTTTCGGAAATCTTTGCGTCAAGACTTGGCAGATGAGCTTTTAATTCCTCATAAAGCTGCTTTGTTTTTGCAGTATAATGACGTCTTATTTTCCTTGTTTGCGCTGAAATGTGCCCGTCCCGTATATAGTCGCAAAGCGCAATCTGCTCAGTTTTGCTCGCTGTCTGAGCAAAGCAGCTCTGCATTTTATCAAACTTCTGCGCAAGCTCTTTAGTCAGCACCATAAAACTAATTCTGATTCCCGGAATAAGTACGTTTGAAAACGAGCCCATATATATGACGTTACCCGCACCGGAGAGGGCAAAAAGAGACGGAACAGGCTTTGACTGATACAGGAAATCGCTGTCGAAGTCGTCTTCTATTACAAGACTGCCTTTGCTTTCGCTGTATCGCACAAGCTCAAGCCTTCTGCTTACGGGCATTACGTCTCCGTATGACGTCATATGTGACGGCGAGACGTAGATAATGTCGGCATTTTTATCTCTGATATGTACGTCGTATCCGTGACCGCTGAAAAGTGAAATTCCCTGCGTGAAACTGTCAGTAGGGAATGATACAGTCTTTTTATCATTCGCCAGCAGACACAGGATTGAAAGAAGCGCCTGTACGCCTGCGCCGACGACTATTCTGTCGGGAGAAGCAACAACGTTTCGCTTTTCGCGAATGTAAACTGATAGCGCTTCGCGTAAATCGCGCTCACCCTTCGGCAGACTGTAAGAAAGCAGTCTTTCCTTCTGTCTCAGCGCGCTTTTTATATACCTTTGCCATAGCGTAAGGTCAAAGCTCTCGCTGTCTGCGTCGCCGCTTTTAAGGTCGTATAAGATTTCGGGAGAACTCAATTCCGCCTTGTCGTCTGTATATACCTCGTGCGCGGCGTCTGTAACGTAATATCCGCTTTGAGGGCGCGAAATGATGTAACCGTCAGCCTGAAGTTCAAAATAAGCGTTCTGAACGGTAGTCCTGCTTACCGAGAGAAGCGCAGAAGTCTCGCGAACTGACGGGATTCTGTCGCCACGGCTGTATTGACCGGAAATAATTAAGCTTTTATAGTAATCATAAACCTCAAGATATTTCTTCATAACTGTACCCTGAAAAAATATTAATATTGTGTATTTTATTGTAGTCAGTTGTATTATATACTATCGTTATCTTAAATGCAATAGGAGGAGTTATTATGAACAAAAAACTGCATAAAATAACAGCTACTGCAGTTCTCTCTGCAATGATATTTGTGCTGACGTTCTTAGTGCATTTTCCTGCCCCGAGCGGATACGTCCATATGGGCGACGCGATTCTTTATGTTGCGTCGTTAATGCTTGGCTCTCCCTGGGGAATAATTGCAGGCGCGCTCGGCGAGGGACTTGCCGACGCTGCGGGAGGATATGCGGCATATGCTCCTGCAACAGCAATCATCAAAGCTCTTATGGCGCTCCCGTTTCTTTATGTCAGAAAAAAGAAACGCACTTTCTTTTCAGCTTCGTCTGTAATTGCAAGCATTATTTCAGGCGTTATTAACGTTATCGGATACTTTGCGGCAGATATGATAATAAGCAGGGCATACGCTTTCGTTGATGTATTCGGCAATGTTATTCAGTCGATTGCGAGCGTTGTAATTTTTGCAATTATCGCATTTACGCTTGACAAGTCAAAAATAATGGATAAAATAGGTATTCAGTAATAAAAGAAGAGGACAAGTATGGCAGACATTATTTATACGCTTGACGGTGGTACGTATTTTAATATTACTAATAAATGTCCGTGCTCGTGTGCTTTTTGCATACGCAAGAAGGGCGACGCAGTAGGCAGCGCAAAAAGGCTTTGGTTTGATACCGAGCCGACGTTTGAAGAAATCAAGGAGGCTATCGACAGCTACGATTTTACTGATGTTGACAGCGCTGTTTTCTGCGGTTACGGAGAACC
Source organism: uncultured Clostridia bacterium (assembly GCA_946633275.1). Taxonomy (GTDB): domain Bacteria; phylum Bacillota; class Clostridia; order Oscillospirales; family Acutalibacteraceae; genus Eubacterium_R. The sequence goes on along the minus strand of CAMPAT010000017.1, from coordinate 5,667 downwards.
TACAAACGCGCTTGAAAATATGATTAAAACCGCGAAGTATGTTAAGAGCACTAAGCCGTCAATTAAGCTGAGACTTAATACAAACGGGCTTTCCGACTTGATTAACGGCAGACCTACCGCAAAGGAAATATGCGAGTGTATCGACATTATTTCTGTATCGCTTAACGACCCCGACAGCGAGCAATATGACAGGATTACGAATAATATTTTCCCGGGAAAAGCTTTTGACGCAATGCTTAAGTTTACGCGCGATTGTGTTGCAGAGGGGAACGAGGTCCATATGACCGTCGTTGATGTCATCAGCCCTGAAAATATCGAGAAATCGCGCGCAATCTGCGAGGGTATCGGCGCAAAATTTATAGTTCGCTCATTCGCACGCGGTAGATAATTTCACTTTTTTGCATTTTCCTATTGACAAAGTAGGAAATAATATGTATATTATATAGCGAAAAACCTACAATGTTAATAGGAAATAAGAAATCAGGTGATATTATGAACACTGTTTATGTTGATAACGCAGCTACTACTCAGGTCAGCGAATCGGCGCTTAACGCAATGCTTCCGTATTTCCGCGATACATACGGAAATCCGTCTTCGCTTCACCACGTAGGACAGCGCGCAAAGGAAGCCCTTGAGGACGCGAGAGAGAGAGTTGCAAAATGTATCGGAGCCGAGCCGCGCGAGATTTACTTTACCTCCTGCGGTACAGAGGCAGATAATCAGGCAATTTTCTCTGCAGCTTATAACGGCGCAAAAAAAGGCAAGAAACATATTATATCTTCAAAGTTTGAACACCATGCAGTTCTTCATACTCTTGAGAAATTAAAGAGCGAAGGCTTTGAAATCACTCTTCTTGATGTTTATGAAGAGGGTATCGTGAGACCTGAGGATTTAAAAGCAGCGCTTCGCGATGACACAGCTCTCGTGACGATAATGACTGCAAATAACGAAGTCGGCACAGTTCAGCCGATTAAAGAGCTTGCTCAAATATGCCGCGAAAAGGGTGTTGTATTCCATACTGACGCGGTTCAGGCAGTAGGTCATATCAAAGTTGATGTTAAAGAACTCGGCGTCGATATGCTTTCCGTTTCTGCTCATAAGTTCCACGGCCCTAAAGGAGTAGGCTTCCTTTATTGCAGAAAGGGTGTTCCGCTTCAGGTCTTTATGAACGGCGGCGCGCAGGAGAGAAACAGACGCGCAGGAACTGAGAATACCGCAGGTATCGTCGGACTTACAGTAGCTCTTGAAGAGGCTGTTCAAAACCTTGATAAGAATTCTGCCCATATTTCAAAGCTCAGAGACAGAATTATTGAAGGTATTGCTGATATTGAGCTTTCGTACGTCAATGGCGACCTCAAGAGACGTCTGCCCGGTACAGTAAATATGTGCTTTGAGGGCATTGAGGGCGAAGGACTCCTTCTTCTCCTTGACCAGAAGGGAATTTGCGCTTCATCAGGCTCTGCCTGCACAAGCGGCTCGCTCGACCCGTCGCACGTTCTTCTTGCTATGGGCGTTCCTGTTGAAAGCGCTCACGGCTCGCTCAGAATTTCACTCAGCGAATATAATACTGAGGAAGAGGTTGAGCATATTATCAAATCAATTCATGAAGTAGTAGTTTATCTGCGCTCCATTTCTCCCGTTTGGGAAAAGATTCAGAAAGGCGAGGTAGTAGAATAATGGCACTTTATTCGGAAAAGGTTATGGACCATTTCACAAATCCGCGTAATGTCGGCAAAATCGACGACGCAGACGGCGTAGGCGAGGTAGGTAACGCTCGCTGCGGCGATATTATGAAAATTTATCTTAAGGTAGACGAAAATCAGATTATTACTGACGTTAAGTTCAATACCTTCGGCTGCGCTTCGGCAATCGCTTCAAGCTCGATGGCTACCTGCCTTATCAAGGGTAAGCCTATCAGCGAGGCAATTGAGCTCACTAATAAAGCTGTAGTAGAGGCTCTCGACGGACTTCCGCCGGTTAAGATTCATTGTTCCGTTCTTGCCGAGGAGGCTATTAAAGCTGCCGTTAAGGATTATTATGACAGAAACGGTATCGAGTACGACCCCGAGCAGTTCAAAGAAAAAGACATTGACTAATTCGACTCAATAATATATTATATACGGGAGGACACAGCGCCTCCCGTATTACTTTAAATGAGGTTAAATTATGGCTATCAGGGATATTCAGGAAGAAATTTTAAGACTTAAGAAGGAAAATGATATCTGCATTCTTGCTCATTGTTACCAGACTCCGGAAATACTTGAGGTTGCTGATTTTACGGGCGATAGCTTCGGACTTTCCGTTTCCGCTTCAAAGGTCAGGAATAAGACTGTTATTATGTGCGGCGTGCGCTTTATGGCTGAGACCGTGAAAATTCTTTCACCTGATAAGAAAGTTATTCTTTCAAATCCATCGGCGGGCTGCCCGATGGCTGAGATGATGGATAAGGAAGTTATTGAGCAGGTTAAGGAGCAGTATCCCGATTATACAGTCGTCGCGTATGTAAATACGACAAGCGAGCTTAAGACAGTTTGCGACGTTTGCGTGACGTCATCATCTGCGCTTAAAATCTGTTCGCAGCTTGAAAGCGATAAGATTCTCTTCATACCCGATAAGAACCTCGGCTCCTGGATAGCAAAACAGCTTCCCGAAAAGGAATTCAAGCTTCTTTCGGGAGGATGTCCGACTCATGCTAAGATGAATGCCTCTGATGTAATTAAGGCTAAGCAGGCGCACCCGAACGCTCTGTTTTTAGTTCATCCTGAGTGCGTTCCTGAGGTCGTTGAACTTGCCGACTATGTCGGCTCGACAACGGGCATTATGGATTTTGCCAAAAAGAGCGACGCAAAGGAATTCATTATCGGTACGGAAAACAGCATTGTAACTCATCTTCAAAACGAGTGCCCCGATAAGTTCTTCTATCCGCTTTCAAAGGATTTGCTTTGCCACAATATGAAGGTTACGACTCTTGTTGACGTGCTTAATTGCTGCAAAGGACTCGGCGGCGAAGAAATTGAGCTTGACGAGGAAACTCGCCTTGCCGCAAAGCGCTGTATTGATAAGATGATTGAGCTGGGATAATTTATGAATAAAGCAATTATTGCAATGAGCGGCGGTGTCGATTCGAGCGTCGCCGCTTATTTTATGAAGGAAAAGGGTTTCGAGTGCATTGGAGCAACGATGAAGCTCTATGATAACGAGGATATAGGTATAAGCCGCGAAAAGACCTGCTGCTCGCTTGACGATATCGACGACGCGCGCTCGGTGGCGCGAAAACTCGGTATGCCGTACTATGTCTTTAATTTTAAAGATGAGTTTGAAGAAAAGGTTATCGATAAGTTCGTCAGAACTTACGAGCAGGGCGGAACGCCGAACCCGTGTATTGACTGTAACAGGTATCTTAAGTTTGAAAAGCTGCATCGAAGAATGCAGGAACTCGGCTACGACTACGTTGTTACGGGTCACTATGCCGATATTGAGGAAAAAGACGGCAGATATTACCTTAAGCGAGGTCTCGATTTGAGTAAAGACCAGAGCTATGTCCTTTATTCAATGACGCAGGAACAGCTTGCTCATACGATGTTCCCGCTCGGCAGGAGAACAAAGTCCGAAATACGCGAAATTGCTGAGAGAGAAGGCTTCTTAAACGCAAAAAAGCGCGACTCCCAGGACATTTGCTTTGTGCCCGACGGAGATTACGCAGCGTTTATTAAAAAGCATACGGGCAAGTCTTACGCTGAGGGCGATTTCGTTGATACGCAAGGCAACGTTCTCGGCACTCACAGCGGAATTATCGGCTACACAATCGGACAGCGTAAAGGACTCGGCATTGCTGTCGGACACCCCGTCTATGTCTGCAAAAAGGATTTGCAGAATAATACAGTAACCCTCGGCGGCGAGGCAGATTTAATGTGCTCGCGCCTTGAAGCTGTTGATTTTAACTGGATTTATGAAAAACCGCAGGGCAAGATTACTTGTACTGCAAAAACGCGTTACAATATGCGTGACGTTGAGTGTGCCGCTTATTGTGAGGGAGACAGGGTAGTGGTTGAATTTCCCGTTCCCGTTCGCGCTGTCACGAGCGGTCAGGCAGTTGTTTTGTACGACGGCGACTACGTTATCGGCGGAGGAACAATAATTTAAATTAATCCTTGTAGTTACATATTGTTTACAAATGTATTATTTTGTGCTATTATGATATATGTAAGGAGGCGCATTATGAGAGAAAAGTATTACAGACCGACTATGGATATATCTGAATGTGAGACGGAAACTGACGTTCTTACTGCGTCGAGCTTCCCTGATGACACAAACCTTCACGACGACGATGAATACAATTATCCCATTAACGGTTAGATGATTTTTACTACAGCCTGTTGTAAAACAGGCTGTTTTTTTGTCTATTTTGTAATTATTGTTATTTTTTTATAATTTAGTATTTATTTTATGTTAATTCTATGTTACAATTATTACATATGCGACTATGAATAGGTGGTGAGGAATTGAGAAAAGTTAAAATTGTGTCACTTTTGTTAGCGGCAGCTCTTTTGTTCAGCGGTTGCAGCCTCAGGTTTTCCTCATCAATCGATGACTTAATCGCTCCCGTTTCGCCTTTCGGCGATAACGCTGATATAAAGAATGCTCTTGATGAATATGCCAAGCAGGGCTATTCGCTTAAAACTCCAAACAGAGGCGAGTATATCACAGCATACTCCTTTATCGACATTGACGAGGACAAGTCTGATGAGGCAATCGTCTTTTACGAGCCGTCAGATAAGCTTGGTACTGTCGACCTGGCTGTAATCAAGAATAACGACGGCGAATGGAGCGTCGTTGAGAATACAGAAGGGCTCGGCGCCGATGTTAATTCTCTTGCGTTTGAGGACATCAACGGTGATGGAAAAAAAGAGCTGATTGTCTGCTGGGACGAGATTAGCAATTCGACTAATCATGAGCTTGCAGTCTACGACTATAACAGTAAAAGCAAGGAAAACAAGCTCAACTGTTTTTACAGCGGAATAACTGTCAATAATTATATTGCAGTTGATTTGACGGGCGACAATGTTAAGGACTTGCTTCTCTTTGAAATAACTTCGGGAAGCATTACGAGAGCGAAAGCCGAGCTGTATTCCTTCAGCGGACATAAGGCTAAGCTCAAGGGCGAAACTAAGCTCGACTCTCATATTTCATCTTATGATAATCTTCAGGTTGAAGAACTCGAAGGGAAAAACAGAGTTTACGCAGACGCCGTTAAAACTGACGGCTCGTCAATGCTCACGGAGCTTGTCTACTGGTCGCCGGGGTACTCCACGATAATTTCGCCGTTTTACAGCTATTCAAGCGGCGTCTCAAGCGGTACCACGCGAAGCGTGCTCCTGAAGAGCCGCGACATCAACGGCGACGGCAGAATTGATATTCCGTGTGATAAGTCTATTAAGAAACTGCCGAAGACAGTATCCTGTACCGACTGGCGGGTGTATAAGAATACAACGCTTATTCACGTTGCGTAATCGCTGTCACCCAAGACGGACGGTTACCTCGTAATCATACCTAATAAGCTGATTGAAAAAATAAAGGTTAATTACGACTCCAAGAACAAGCTTATGACGGTGCTCAGCACCGAAGACGGTAAAGAAGCCTTCTCGGTCAAGGTAGTTCTTAAGGCGA
>CAMPAT010000016.1 GCA_946633275.1 uncultured Clostridia bacterium | reverse complement strand
TTTCAAAAAAGCAGCTTCTCACGCTTAACTGGTGGTGCAGGGACAGCAGATACGAAAACAAAAACGGAATAATCTGCGACGGCGCCGTGAGGTCAGGCAAAACGCTTTGTATGTCAATATCCTTTATCAGCTGGGCTTTTTACAAGTTCCACGACACCTCATTCGCGCTGTGCGGAAAGACGATTTCTTCGCTGAGACGGAATGTTATCACTCCGCTCATACCGATACTGAAGGCTCTCGGCTTTTCGGTAAAAGAGAAAATCAGCCGAAATTATATCGAAATCGAAAGGGGCGGCGTAAAAAACAGATTTTATCTGTTCGGCGGGCGCGACGAAAGCTCGGCGTCCTTAATCCAGGGTATGACCCTGGGCGGCGTTCTTCTCGACGAGGTTGCGCTTATGCCGCGCTCATTCGTAGAGCAGGCTCTGGCAAGGTGCTCCCTCGCAGGCGCAAAGTACTGGTTCAACTGTAATCCCGAGCACCCGTATCACTGGTTTTATAATGAGTGGATAAAAAAATCAGAACAGAAGAATATGCTCTATCTTCATTTCACCATGGACGACAACCCTTCGCTTACAGACGAAGTAAAAAACCGCTACAAAAACCTTTACTCAGGTGCGTTTTACGAAAGATTTGTCGAAGGAAAGTGGGTGGCGGCAGACGGTCTCGTTTACCCGATGTTTGACGCAAAGCGTCACGTAAGGGAGGCAGACGGCTTTGACGAATACTATCTGTCCTGCGACTACGGAACGGTAAATCCGTTTTCACTCGGACTGTGGGGGCGCAAGGAAAACGCTTGGTACAGAATTAACGAATACTACCATTCCTCACGCGACGCAGGAGTACAGCTCACAGACGAAGAATACTACTCAAATCTGAAAGCTCTCGCAGGAAAAAGAAGCATAACCGCGCTCATCATCGACCCGTCCGCCGCTTCCTTTATCGAAGTTGTACGCAGGCACGGCGAGTACAGAATCATCAAAGCGGACAACGACGTTCTCAGCGGCATTAACCGCGTATGCACGGCGCTGAAAAACGGCGAGATATTCATATCTCCCCTATGCACAGACACGCTGCGCGAATTCTCAATTTACCGCTGGGACGACGGTATAAAAAAAGACGCACCGAAAAAAGAAAACGACCACGCAATGGATGACATCCGCTATTTCGTATATACAGTACTCGGACGAAACAGCGATGACTGTTCCTTCTCCGTTGCAGTTGAAAGGAAGTGAAGCCTTGGGCATATTTAAGAAGGACAAAAAATCGCCCTCTGCGCCCTCGGGAGCGGAAACGGCGGTAATGACAAGCTCTCTGAGCGCACACCCGTTCTGGCAGCTCAGCGGCTACGTTCCGATGTCGGGCGCAAACGGCAAGATTTATAAATCGCTGCGCGAGGCGGTTCCGATTATTGACGCCGCAATCTGCAAGATAGTTCGTCTTATGGGCGGATTTGAATTCAAGACGGGAAACGACGCGCTCGATAAGGAGATTAACTCGTTTTTCAGCAGAATTAACGTCGGCGGAAATCAGACGGGAATTCAGGCGTTTATCGACTCATACGTTGAGCAGCTTTTGACCTACGGCACGGCAATCGGCGAAATGCTGTATAACGGAAACGGGTTCTATGCGCTCTATAACGGCGAGCTCGACGTGCTCGACGTAAAGCGTAAAAAAGACAGCATTGAAGCAGAATTCTTCAACACTTCAAGCGGCACCCCCGTCGCAGTCGGCGAGCCTGAAAAGCTCCTCTTCTCCGTGCTCAATCCTGAGCCGGGAAATCTGCTCGGCACAAGCCTGCTTAAAGGGCTGCCGTTCGTCAGCGACATACTGCTCAAAATCTATAACACAATCGGTACGAACTGGGAAAGAGTCGGAAATCTGCGATACGCTGTTACATACAAGCCGCAAAACGACGGCACGGACAGAGCGTTCGCGAAAGAGCGCGCAGAGCAGATGGCTCACGCCTGGAAGGACGCTATGAGCTCAAAAGAAGCAGTCAAGGATTTTGTTGCCGTAGGCGACGTAAAAATCAGCGTTATCGGCGCCGACAATCAGATACTCGACAGCGAGGTTCCCGCGCGCCAGATGCTCGAGCAGATAATCGCAAAAACGGGGCTTATGCCGTATATGTTCGGCCTTAGCTGGTCCACGACAGAGCGTATGAGCCAGCAGCAGGCGGATATTCTCACAACTGAGCTTGAGGCGTACCGCAGGATTGTCACTCCCGTAATCGAAAAAATCGGAAGAGTTTACCTTGCGCTAAGCGGCAGAACTGAGCCGCTCGAAATAGAATGGAGCGACATCACGCTCCAGGATGAAACTCAGCTTGCGCAGGCAAAACTTTACAATGCCGAGGCAGAAAAACTTATCAGGGAGGCTGACGCAAATGAACAATAATTACAGCACAAAAAGCGAATTGGAAAAAATCAACTGTTTTACAAAAAAAGAGCTGAGCGAAGACGAAGTATACATTTTCACAGTCAAGCTCTGCAATAACGATATTGACCGCGACTTTGAGAAATTCTCATCCGAAGCGCTCAGGGGACTCTGTCCTCTGTTTATCGGAAAAACAGGGATTTTTGACCACTCGATGAAAAGTGCGGACCAGAAAGCGCGAATTTTCGACACCTATCTCGAAGAGGAGGAAGGCAGGCTAACCGCCGACGGCGAAACATTCTGCTCGCTCAAAGCGCGGGCATATATGCTGAGGAGCGACGAGAACCGTCCTTTAATCGATGAAATAGAGGCAGGTATCAAAAAAGAGGTTTCAGTTTCGTGCTCTATGGGCGAAAGCATTTGCTCCGTCTGCGGCAAGGACAAGCGCAAAGGCGGATGTTCGCATATCAGCGGCAAAAAGTACGGCGAAAAGCTCGCCTACACAATTCTCTCATCCCCCGTCGACGCATACGAATTCAGCTTTGTCGCAGTACCTGCTCAGCGCGAAGCAGGCGTTACAAAAGCATTTATCACAAAGGAGAATGATATGGAAAGCATTTTAAACACAATCAAGTCCTGCGCCGGTGAAATCACCATATCAAAGGCACAGGCAGACGAAATCACCTCATACATCGAGGAACTCAGAGAAGGTGCGAAGCTCGGAGAAAAGTACAAGAAGGAGCTTTCAGGCGAAGTTGCAGGATTGCTGTCGCTCGCCCTTCCGCAGATTGACGGCGAGCTGTGTAAATCAGTTGTATCCGTCATGACAGTTAAGGAACTGCTCGGCTTCAAAAACGGTCTCAAGACTGAAGCCGTAAAGCCTCAGCTCGCACCTGCGAATGAGAAACAGACAAAAAACGACTACTCACAATTCAGAATTTAGGAGGTAAAAATGAGTATTTCATACAAAGGCTATAATTCAGGCACTATCACTTGTGAAGCGGGAGAAGGTCTCGCAGTAGGATATCCCGTTAAAATTAACGACAGCGACAAGGCTGTCCCGGCAGGAAACGGGGATACCTTCATAGGTATCTGCACCGCCGTACGCGGCGACTGGGCAAGCGTTCAGGTAAGCGGTTACGCGGAAATCCCGTATTCGGGAAATATCAGTATTCTCTCACACCTTGCTCTTGTTGCCGACGCGAGCCATAAGGTAAAGGAAGCAGGCGTCAGCGATGTACAAACTTACTACAAAACGCTTAAGCTTGACTCGGCTAAGAGAGTTATCGGTATTATTCTTTAATTAACAGGAGGTAAATATATGTCATATGATAATTTAAAACTTGAAAAGGAACTTTACACCACAGGAAAAAGCTTCACTCAGGCTCTTGAAAGCATTGACCCGTCTGAGAACTACATCGGCACTCCGCTTGAAGGGCTCGACGCATACCAGCGCCAGCTCAAGAGATTCGACATCAAGGTATCCGGCGCCGACTCAGACACAGTATCAAAGTTCTTCCAGACTTCTGATTCTTCAGCGCTCTTCCCTGAGTACGTTGCACGCGCGGTAAGACAGGGTCTCGTCGACAACGACATCGTAAGCCAGATGGTGGCTACGACTACGAACATCGACTCGCTCGATTACAGAGCTATCGAAAGCATCGTCGAGGACAACGCTATCACCGCAGAGCACATTATGGAGGGCACATACATTCCCGAAACCAACGTAAGACTCAAGGACACTCTTACCCCGCTCAACAAGCGCGGCAGAATGCTCGTAGCTTCATACGAGTCAATCAAATTCCAGAAGCTCGACATCTTCACCGTAATTCTCAAGCAGATTGGCGAATATATCGCAAGCTGCCAGGCGATGGATGCTATCCAGGCTGTTTACAATGAGAACAGAGACAACATCATCGAATTTTCAGGCGGCGTAACATACGCAAATCTCGTCAAGTTCTGGAACACATTTGACCCGTACAACCTCACGACTATCTTGACAGACAGCGCGACAGTTGAAACAATGCTCAATCTCGACGAATTCAAGGACGCTGTTGCAGGTCTCAATTTCCACGGCACAGGCTCGATGATTACGCCGTTCGGCGCAAATCTCATCAAGGCGAAGTTCCTTAATGGCTCAAATACAATCATCGGTCTTGACAAGAACTTTGCTCTCGAAAAGGTACAGGCAGGCGATATCGTAACTGATTTTGACAAGCTCATTGACCGTCAGCTTGAAAGAGCGACGGTAAGCTGTATCGCAGGCTTCTCGCCAATCTTCAACGGAGCTTCTCAGATTGCAGCTTACGAACAATAAGAGGTGACGCATATGATAAACACTCAGGAAGTCAATGAAACACTCTGCGCCATATCGGGTATGTCATCGCAAGAGGTAAGCTCATATTCCACAATCGTCAATAACTCAATCGGCGTTGTTGAAAGCGCGCTGACTGACGACAGCTACGCCGAAGACGACAGAATCGTATATCTCGCAGCGGCAAGAGCTTACTACAACATCACTCTCGCAGGAAACGGCGACGACAATGTGGAGTCATTTTCTGCAGGCGACGTAAAAGTGAACTACGCTAAGACGTCCTGTGAGCGCGCGCTTGAGATGTACAAAAACGCGTCAAATGCAGCAGCAGGTATGGTGCAGGATAACGGCTTCGTTTTCAGGGGTGTTTAATATGAGAGATTTCAGCTCAGTAATCAAGAAACAGTTAGCGGCAGTCGGCAGGAAAGCTACTGCCGTATATGCAGACGGCGGCGAAGAGGAATTCTTCGCCGTCGTAGAGCAGACCTGGAAACGAAACAAAACTAATTTTGAGGACACAGCCGAAAAGGCCGGCAGATTGTATAACGAATACTGCGAAATAATATGCCCGTGCGACTTTGATTTAAAATCGTGCGGCAGAGATACAGTTTTCATCATCGACGGCGAACGTTACGAGCTGTGCCGCTGCGAGAAGGTAAGCTCCTTCGGCAAAACGCAGTTTTACCGCGGAATAATCAAGGTAGTAAGGGAGGCAGACGAAAATGTATTTGACTGATACCGTAAACCACATAATCAACATTCTTAAGAGTAACGAATATTTCAACGACAAATCAGTTATCGCAGCGTACCCCTTCGCGTACAAGCCGGGAAGGCTCGGCAAGATAATCATCACCGTATCTCCTCAGGGAATTGAGGCGGAAAACATAAGCTCAGGCGGATACTGCCTTTACGGAAGCACAAGCGTACGTGCAGACGTTTTCGTCCCGCACGAAATGGGCTCTCCCGTGCTTGAAGACGTCATCGAGCATATCATCAGCACACTCTCCTGCACTTTTCCGCACTTCGTAAAAGTGAGCCCCATTATCTCAAAAAACAATCTGTCTTCCTTCACGGCAAACTGCACGCTCACATATAAATCAAAAATCAATTTCGGAGGTAACGATGACTGACGACAAGACGAACACAACTCATTCGCAGGCAGAAGAAATCAGCGAATACTTTGAGCTTGATTCAAGGCGGTACGACAAAATCATAAGGGAGGACTGATAATGACACTTATAAAAATGAGCTTTAAGGGATTTGTTTTTGACGTTAATCCTGCGTCAATCAAATCGGACTTCAGCAAAAAAATCGAAACAAAGGTTATACCCTTCGGCTTCGGCAAGACAACCGAGGTATGCAGGCTTCCCGTAGTAATCAGCGGAAGCGGAAAATTCTGCGGAGCAGACGCAGGCGAAAAGGCGCACGAGCTTATGCGTATTTTTGAAAAAGGCGGAGCTTCTTACCTTTTCGCTCCTCATATTGCTCCGATGAAGGCTTATTTCACCGACCTTTCTATGAAAATCAACGCAGAAGAGGACTGCATAGAGTACTCTTTCTCGTTTACGGAAGAAATTAACGAAAAAAGAAGCCGCTATTCCTTCGGCTACACATATGCTCTGCGCGGAGAAAACCTTTACGACATAGCGAACAGGTGCTCCGTAAAGGTCGAAAAGCTTTTTGAAGCAAACGACTATATGGATATGTTCTCCGTACAGGAGGGTGACAAGGTATGGCTGAGATAAAAATCACGCTGGCGGGAATTCACGGCGAAGAGCTTAAGGTAAACGAACTGCTGAGCTTTGAGCTGTCGCGCAGCATTGACGCCCCGTGCGACGGACTGAGAATTACTTATCTTTGCGGCGAAGAGCCGTTTGAGATAAGTGAAGTCACCGTACATATCGGCGGCGAAAAGGTATTTTACGGAATATGCGACAGACAGAAAATGACGTCAAACGAAAAAGGCTTTGAAGTTTTCGTCTACGCCCGCTCCTCCGCGGCAGTTCTGCTCGACAACGAGGCAGTACCGATAACATACAACGCGCCGTGCACAGACATCCTTTTCCATAACGAGGCAAAGCGCTTCGGATTTAAAAACAAGCTCCCCGACTTTTACTGCGGCGAGGAATACGCCGTAACAAAAGGCATTTCGTGTTACGGAGCAATCAACAACTTCGTGCAGTTTATGTGCAACAAGAATATTGCGGTAAGCCCTGAAGGCGAGCTGTTCCTCCCCGACGGCAAAGGTAAAATCGCGCTCGATAATGAAAAAATAATAAGCGAGGAAAGATGTATCAACCGCGCGCTTCCGTTTTGTAAAATCGACTTCAAACTCAAGAACGACAGCACGTACGCCCGTCATCGCGAAAGCGAGTTCTTAAAAGAACAAAAAATAATCCGCTCGCGCAAGGTAAACATTTCTTCCCTGCCCGAGTGGCAAAGAAGCGGCGCGCTGAGCAGTATGTTAACAAGCAGCGTATCTGAATACTCGCTCGCAAAAATAACAATAGACGGGTGCAGGAACTTCAGCCTTTACGACCTCGCTGTATATAACAAGTCGGAATTCGGCACACTCGACGGGTTCAGCCTGAGCAAAATCACGATTACTCAAAACAGCTTCGGAAAACAGACAGAGCTTACCTTTTCAAAAGAATTTGACTTAAAGGAGGTTACATATGTGGCTGAGTAAAGCAATATCCAAAGGCGCCGCGGATAACAGAGCGCAAAAGGGCAGCGTAACAATTCCCGGCTCATCATCAATCGAGGCGCAGGCGAGCTCAAACGCAAAGAGTCTCAGCGCTTACGCGCCGTATGGATACGCGTCCAGCGCGCCTCTCGGCGAGGAAGTAATAGTTTTGCCCTCCGAAGACGGAGAAATCGCCATCGGCACACGCGCCAAAGCCGCCGACATCGAAACGGGCGAGGTGTCAATAAGCTCTCTCGGCGGCGCAAAAATCGTCCTCAAAAACGACGGAAGCGTAATCATTAACTCGCTCATAATTGATAAAAACGGGGTGATTATAAATGACTGATAAACTAATAAACGGCGATTATCAGCTCAACGAAACGCACACGGCGCTAAAACAGTGCGACTACACAGACGAGCTGCTTCAGGACGCATACATACTGCTGAGTGCAAAGCGCGGCAGCTTTTACCCGAACAAGAATTTCGGCTCAAAAATCGACACGATAAACAGCGAGCCGAAGGACGAATACCTGCGCTCCTACGCTCAGCAGGCGCTGGGCGAGCTTGACGGAGTATATGTAAAAAGCGCGCATTTTGAAGGCTCGACGGCAGTAATCAACCTCATCTTAAACGACAAGGAAGGAACGGTGAGAATAGGAATTGAAAATGACTTATGATAATATTCTGCAAAATATGCAGAATGCATTTTTTGAAATAAGCGGCGAGAATGCCGAGCTTCTCAGCGATATCGGCGCGCGCTTTCAGGCTGTGGCAAGCGAGCTGTTTAACCTTGCGTGTTACAGCGAATTTATTAAAAAGCAGGCGTTCGTACAGACGGCGAGCGGCGAATACCTCGATATGCACGCAGAAATGCGAAATATGACGCGTAAAACCGCGTCAAAAGCATACGGCGAAATCACGTTTTACGCCGCCGAAGTGTCAGAAAGCGATATTGAGATACCGGCAGGCACAATATGCTCGGCTGAGGGTAGAGAATACATCCAGTTTGAAACAACTGAAAGCGCAGTCATTCCTGCAGGAAGCGAGAGCGTTACCGTACCTGCCCGGGCGCTCAAAAGCGGCAGCTCCTACAACGCAAAGGCAAACACGGTAAACGTTATCGTAAATCCTCCCGGCTCAATAAGCAAAGCGCAGAATGAATACGACTTCAAGGGAGGAAACGAAGAGGAAACGGACGACGCGCTGCGCAAGAGGCTTCTCCGCTCGTACTTCGTTGCGCCGACAGGAATGTCGCTTAAGAGTATGACAGACGTTGTTATGAAAATTGACGGCGTGCTCGACTGCAACATTCTCAGGAGCGACGATAACGAGCTTCTCGTATATGTCAGGACAAAGAACGACGCGCTCACTCAAGATATCCAAAGCAGCATAGACAACGCACTTTTGCTTGCAACGCTAACAGATTCGGAAGTGGACATCTCGCTCGCAGAGGAAGACGAATATTCGCTTAACGTAAGCTTTATTGTTAATAATTCAAACGCCGAGGAAGCGATTGAGGCAGTCACAAAAGCAATAAAAACATATACTGACAGCATAAGAATAGGCGAGAGCATTCGCCTCAGCGATATTGAATCGCTTGCCTCTCAGGCAGCTGATATTAAAAACTGCATAGCGTCGTCGCCGAACAGCACTAACGGCGTAATTATCGGCTTCCCTGACACCTATTTATCCGCCGGCGAAATAGTGGTGCAAGCATATGAATGATATATATTTAAGAATAAAGGCGTTGCTTGAAGACGCGGGAATCAGCTTCAACGAGGGCGGAATTACAAATGCGGAAATATACGCCTACTCAAAAGCCATCGAGTTTGTCAGAGACAACACATCGAGTATTCTCGACGAGGTATTTATTCGAAACGGCACATCAGGCGAGCAGTACACAAGGCTGCTTAATATTGACGCGAGCCGATACACAGCTGCCCAGCTCAGAGACGAGATAACAAACCGTCTTTCGATGTCATTCGGTGAAAACACCGTTGAGGATTTCGAGGCGGCATTCGCGGCGGTGGGCTCGGGAAGCTACACAATAACCGACAACGCAGACGGCACACAAACAATACATT
>CAMPAT010000015.1 GCA_946633275.1 uncultured Clostridia bacterium | reverse complement strand
TACGCAAATCCGTCATAGCGCAGGAAATAATAGATAAGTATTCATAAAATAGATAAGTATTCATAAAGAAGAGGATGTCTCTGACATCCTCTTAAATATTATCTGATACCGTATTTTTCGATAACGTAGTCCATATCCTTGTCGCCTCTGCCCGAAAGGTTGATGAGCACAGAGCCGTGCTCCATCTGCTTTGCAAGCTTCATACCGAAGGCAACGGCGTGCGAGCTCTCAATAGCAGGGATGATACCCTCAAGGCGCGACAGCTTATAAAATGCGTCGATAGTTTCCTCATCGTCGATAGTGTCGTACTTAACTCTGCCGATTTCCTGAAGAAAGGCGTGCTCAGGACCCGACGACGGGTAATCAAGACCGCTCGCAACGGAATAAACGGGAGCAGGGTCGCCGTTTTCGTCCTTGAGCATAATCGACTTGAAGCCGTGCATAATGCCCTCTGTGCCGTACTTAAGGCTGGCGGCGTGGTCGCCGAGCTTTTCGCCGCGTCCCAGAGGCTCAATACCGTAGATATCTACAGGGTCGTTAAGAAATCCTGCAAAAAGTCCTGCCGCGTTGCTTCCGCCTCCTACGCAGGCAACTATCGAATTCGGAAGATGTCCCGTCATATCGATAAACTGCTCTCTCGCCTCAATTCCGACTACGCTCTGGAAATCGCGCACCATCATCGGAAACGGATGAGGGCCGAGAACTGAGCCGATACAGTAAATCGCGTCGTTATACTCCTTGCTATACGCCTCAAAAGCGGCGTCAACCGCCTCCTTAAGAGTCCGGAGTCCGTGAGTAACCTCCACAACATTTGCACCGAGCACCTTCATCCTTGCGACATTCGGCGCCTGCTTCTTAATATCAACAGCGCCCATATAAATATCGCACTCAAGTCCGAAATATGCCGCCGCGGTAGCAAGCGCAACGCCGTGCTGACCTGCGCCCGTTTCGGCGATAACCTTCTTCTTGCCCATATACTTTGCGAGGAGCGCTTCGCCCATACAGTGATTGAGCTTATGCGCGCCTGAATGGTTCAAATCCTCACGCTTTGCGTAAAGCTGAACTCTGCCGCCGAGCGAATCGGAAAGTCGCTCAAGATGAGAAATCGGAGTAGGTCTGCCCTGAAATTCAGTCCTGATTCTGCGAAGCTCCGCAATGAATTTGCGCGACTGACAAATCGAATAATAAGCCTGCGTAATCTCCGCCATAGCGTCCTTTAGCTTATCGTCGACATAAACTCCGCCGTATTTTCCGAAGTAGCCGTCGGCGTCGGGATAATTATTGAAATATGTATCAAAATCAACGTTATTGAACTTCATATTTTCTTCCTGCCTTAGATTAAACTTTGAATATTATATCATTTTAATCCGCCGTATGCAACAATTATTTATTCGGGAACAGCGCCGGGAGCGCATTGTAATAGTACCGGGTAGCGTTATAAAAGCTGTGAGTCATAAACGGCATTTTCTTAAAGGTGATATTGCCGTTTTTCGTATTATCGCGCGTGAATACGAATGTGTCAGAGCAGTTATAATACAAATCGTTAATGAGCGTCATAGTAGAATTATAAGTCAAATCGAGAGAGCCTACGGGACAGTAAATGAAGAAATCGTCCTTCGTATATCCCTGACGGGCGACGCTCTTTTCGAGCTGCTGTCCGTAATCTGTGGTGAGATGGAAGGTATAAGGATTCTGCATTCCGCCGCAGTTCGGTACGAAAAGGCTGAAGTAGTCGAGGCTCGTTTCAAACACGCGCCACGTTATCGCCGCGCCCATAGAAAAACCGCAGAAAGCTCTGTGTCCGCGAGAAGCGGTAATCGCCTCGGGCGTTACGGAGTCGGCAAAAGTAGAGTACCTGCTCTCGACAAGCGGAATGAGAATATCGCGGATTTCGTCAATATATTTTTTGTAAAGCGCCTCATACTGCGACGCGGGAATATGCGCGTCTATATCGTCGTAAAAGTTAGAACAGACTCCGATAACAGGCTTCATATCGCCGCGCATAATGAGATTATCAAGCACGTTGCGAAACCACTTCCCCGGCTTATCGGGAGTGCCGAAATAGCGAGTTTCCGTAGAGCTTGAGCCGCCCTGAAAATACACAATATCGTACTTTTTCTCAGGGTCGTAGCCGTATGGCAGATAGACTATCGCGCGCTTCTTAACCGTCTTGCCCTGATAGTAAACTTCGTGGATTGTGCCCTGCCGCGCCGCAGGCTTCCAGTACTTATCGGGCACCTTACCGATTGGCGCGCTGATATCGTAATCTCTCGCAGAGGTGAAATCGGCGCTGCTCTTCGGAGTCGGGTAATAGCTCCTTACGAGGAAGAAGTAAGCGCACACGACTGCGACGGCGACGACAAGCGTCACAGAAATCGCCTTAATAAATACAATAATTTTCCTGTTTTTCTTCATAATATAACCTCGCGAAATAAGTACTAAGTAATTGTACAACATTTACACTAATTTGGCAACAAATATAATAATTTCCGTCTATATTCATATTGACAGTATAATGATAAATTATTATAATATTATGTTAGATTATTATATTGAGAGGCAAGGCAAATGAAGCAAAAACCCATCATAGTCAAGTCGATAACAGCAATAATGCTTGCGTTATCAGTCCTACTCAGTTTCCCTGCAGTACAGTCTTACGCGGCGACTGACTCTCTCGGAGTAACCGTAAATAACGACATTTATTCAAAAACCACGGCTGAGACGTATCTCAGGAAAAAACCGAGCACGAAATCGAAGAGCCTGCTCAAGGTTAAGAAGGGTGCAGTAGTTACTGTCAAGTCTTTCTCGGGCAAGTGGTACTTCGTTCATCTGAAAAGCGGAGGCAAAGATTACAAGGGATATCTCCATCTCAACAAGCTCGCTCACAGCTACAACTATCTCCTCGACAGCACCTCGCTCAGCCTTACATCAGGCAAAAATCACACGCTTAAAATTCGGAATATGAACGGATACGAAGTTTACTCAGATATGAACTGGACTTCGAGCGACGTCACAGTTGCTAAAGTATCGGACAAGGGCGTAATCTCCCCCGTCGGCATAGGCAAGGCGAAGATTTACGCAACAAAGGGCGGCAGAACGAACGTATGCAGCGTTACGGTAAATCAGGAAAGTCCTGATATTTATTACACATACACCGTTAACAAAAAGACGGGGCTGTACCGCGAGGCGAAAAAGAAGAAAAAGCTCGCGACTGTTCCTAAAAACACGCTCGTAACTTACAAATCGAAGCGCGGAAAATGGAGCAAAGTGGTTTACACCGACTCGAAAAAGAAGTCCCACACAGGCTACATATGGTCTGCAAATATCACGAAGAAGAAAAACTACAAGCACACTTTAACGAAAAAAATCACTATCCAGGAGCCGCCTGATACCATATATCAGGGTCACAATGTTTCCCTTATCGCAAGGCTCACTCCGCTCAACGCGACGGAGAAAATCCATTGGAAGAGCAGCAACACAAACGCAGTTAAAGTCGACAAAAACGGCGTCATTTCATATGTAAATAGCGGAAACGCAACTATTACTGCGACTTCAGGCTCGGCGTCAGCTAAGGTTGAAATAACATCGAGGAGGAAGGGTATTGCCGTAAGGCACAACAACATTCCGCTCAGGGTTAACGCGACATATGTAACTGCTCGCAACCTCGTTTACTCGATGGTCAGCTCTGTCGGAGCTGTATATACCTCTTCAAAGCCGGAAATAGCGGAAGTTAAAAACGGCGTTATCACAGGAAAATCGGTAGGTACGTCGCTCATCACCGTAAAAGCGGGCGGCTACTCAGCTGCATTTTACGTTTACGTCCATCCTGTTTCGCAAAACGCGGCGGCGCCGATTAACACGATGTATTACACAGACACGGATTACGATACCGAGGCATATGACCCGGAATATATCCCTATTGAAGAATACGTTATGAATTACGCGCACGGCTCCGACGGCGCATATCATCCCGAGTGTCTTTACTTCAAAAACGGATTTGCAGGATTTAAATACTGGCTCACGTACACTCCGTATCCGTACTACAACGACGGCTACGAAAACCCCTGCATTCTCGTAAGCAACGACCTTAAAAACTGGGAAATCCCCGAAAACGGAAAGAACCCCATTGAAGCCCGCCCGACAGATTACATCAAAGGGAAAATCTACAATTCCGACACAGACCTTGTGTACAACTCGAGCACGAAGGAGCTTGAGTGCTGGTGGCGGCACTACGACAAACCTGCTAACGTAATTTCAATTTACCGAAGGCGCACGAAGGACGGCGTAAACTGGACGAACAAAGAGCTTATGACGAAAACCGTGCTTAGAAAAGCCGACCTGCTCAGCCCTGCAGTAATATTTGAAAACGGTGTCTACAAGGTGTGGGCGATAGATAACCATAATGATTACGCCGTCGTTTACCAGGAATATAATCCGAAAACGAAGAAATGGTCAAAGCAGCGCATAATCGATATCGACTACACAGAGCCTGATATGGTAAACTGGCATATAGGAGTACTCCGCACGCCGAAGGGCTACGAGATGGTTCTCTCCGCATTCAAGAAGGACGCCACGAATCATCTCACGATGAACGTATATTACTCTTATTCAAAGAATAATATAGATTACACGCCTGCTGACGTAATGCTCGAGCCGTCAAGAGAAACCGATAACTGGGACAATCTTGGCATTTACAGAAGCTCTATGATGTACGCAGAAGGCAAATACTATCTCTTCTATCCCGGAATTAACGAGGAAAAAGGTCCTTTAGGTATAGGAATTATCTCGGGTGAAGGAGCTTACTATCTCAAGTAAAGGAAAACAGCTTATGACTGTAAATGAGTATCTCAAAAAAATCGACGACGTAATTGAAAACGGAAGATATAAGGACAACTGGCAGTCTCTGTCCGACCACAAGACTCCGTCCTGGTACTACAGAGACAAGTTCGGAATCTTCATCCATTGGGGAATATACAGCGTACCCGCTTACGGAAACGAGTGGTATTCGCGCAATATGTATAATAAGAATCACCGCGAATTTGAACACCACGTAAGCACTTACGGTCCGCAGAGTGAATTCGGATACAAGGATTTTATCCCGATGTTCAGGGGCGAAAATTTCGACGCTGAAAGATGGATAAGAACATTCAAGAACGCCGGCGCGAAATTCGTTATGCCCGTTGCGGAGCACCACGACGGCTTCGCTATGTACGATACAGAGTTCAACCGCTGGAACGCGGCGAAAATGGGACCGTGCCGCGACGTTCTCGGCGAGCTCAAGGCTGAGTGCGAAAAGCAGGGACTCACCTTCTGCGCTTCAAACCACAGAGCCGAGCACTATTTCTTTATGGGAATCGGCACGAGCTTCGACAGCGATATGAAGCCCGACAAGGAGTGGTTCGATTTTTACGCTCCTGCGTACTACGACGAAGAGGTCGGCGACGGCACAATCGGCGCCTGCGACATCGTCGACGAATTCAGCGCCACGGAGGAATTTCTCGAGGACTGGATGGTAAGAGTATGCGAGCTTATTGACAAGTACCAGCCGAAAATTCTTTACTTCGACTGGTGGATACAAAATCAATGCTTCAAGCCTTATCTCAAGAAGATTGCGGCATACTACTATAACCGCGCTGAGGAATGGGGCGCAGAGGTCACAATCGACTTCAAGCACAACGCATTTCCACTCGGCACAGCCACTCTCGACATTGAGCGCGGCTCGCTCGGAGAAATCTTCCATACGCCTTGGCAGACAGATACTGCAATTGGAAATCAGTCCTGGGGTTACCGCGCCGATAATACATATAAATCAGCTTACGAGGTGCTCACCACGCTCATCGACGTTGTATCGAAGAACGGTATGCTCCTTCTCAACATCGGACCTAAGGCGGACGGAACATTCACCGACGAGGAAACGAAGACTCTTGAAGGAATCGGAAGCTGGCTTGCCGTCAACGGCGAGGGTATCTACGACACCGTGCCTTATAAATTCTTCAAGGAGGGCGAACATCAACCTTCATCGGGAATGTTCAGCGAAGGTACAGTTGCTTACGACGAAAAGGACTTCCGCTTCACGTACAAAAACGGCGTAATCTACGCCTTCCAGATGAAGCCGTCTCAAAGTATCAAACTCAATTCCTTCTACACCGACAGGTGCGGAATCTGCATAGAGAAGGTGGAAGTGCTCGGCGACAACGAAGTTGAGAGCTTCCTCTGCGACAGAACAGGTCTGAGCGTCGAGCTTAAGAACGCTCCGGCCAACGACCTTCCGCAATGTCTCAAAATCACTCTCGGTTAATAACGACAAAATGAAACGCACCTCATATGAGGTGCGTTTATTCTTTTATTCCGATGAAATCAAGCGCTCCGTAATCGTTGGCAATAGATACAACCTGGCGGTTAAGCGCAATATCGTAAAACTCGCGGAACTCTCCGCTGCGCAGAAATTCAAGCTGAGCGTCGCTGATAGTAATATTACATTTCGGAATCAGTATCGCGAGCGAGCCGTTGGTCACGCTCTGCTTCGGTTTTTTCACGATACGGAAAACCTCGTTAGTCCTCGGAGCAACATAGAGATTATCCGCGTTTTTATATTTAGCCACCGTGTATTTTTCAATTGCGGCGCTGCTGACGAACTGCGATTTATCGCTTACGTCGCAAACTCCGCTGTCCGTAATCTCTTTAAGCTTCAGGAGGCGGACGTCGCCGTGCGGAGTAACGTCGCGCGGCTTAATCTGGCTGTCGCAGAAAATATCAAACACTCCAAATTTAAGGATACCGTTAAGTTTGTCAAAATGCTCGTTTCGATAAATTATCCAGTAAGGAAGCGCAGCGTCGAATATGTATTCCTGCTTTTGAACGAGGATATCCTCGCCGCCGTTTTGAACAACGCGCGTGTCCGACGGCGAAGCGTTATTATCAATAATCAGCGCGCAGTACTGATGTGATTTGCCCATAACGCCGCATTTTTCAAAATCAATAATGCTCCTTACGGAGTGCGCGGAAATTGAATTTCTCGTATCCTTAAAAATAGGCTCATTAAGCAGGCGCTTCTGCGAAACTAAGAGCGTGAAATCGGCGTTATACTCTTCGCCGTATTCCTCGCAGAGATATAAATCAAATCGCTTTTCGCCGACGTCTCCGCTGTAACTGAATGTGTAATTATTGAAAACGGAATGCTGCTTCAGCAGGCTAAGCAGAAGCCGCGTCGCGCTGTCTGCCCCGAGGAACATAAGCTCCTTAGTTCTGTCCTCAAACTTCTCAATCAGGCTGAACAAAATCGAGAACATACTGAAATCTTTAACTAAGAAGCTGAGACTGTCTTGAGTGAAATCGGGAACTTCACCCACGGTTGCGCGGGCATAAGCGCCGACGGAATAATAATCTCCCCTGCCAAGCCTCTTGTTATTGCATTTCTCCGCAACCGCGCACAGCCCGTACAAATCAAGTCCGAGCGGATTGTCGTGAATAAACAGACAAAGATTGTTAAAATCATCAAGTCTGTATTCTTCAATAACAGAGGCAAACTTCTTCTGCTGCTTGTTATAGTCGTTAAAGGTCATTTTTCGGAACCTGTCGCGCACAGTTTGCTTCCTGTCGTCAGAAGGAGCGTCAGGCCGGTGTGCTCTCTTCAGCTTTTTCATCTCGACACTAAGTCGCTCGGTCCCCTCAAATTCCATAAAGTCCGCAAGGCTCTGCAACGTCATATACAGCATATCCTCGCTGTCGGTAGCGACTGCAAGCGTACGCTGCGAGCTTAATACTTCGCCGTCTTTTTCGAGCGTTAACTCGAACTCCGCCGCTTCAAGCGAGAGAAATTTCAGCACGGCGGACGCCTTCGCGGAAGCAAAAATCAGCGCATTCTGAAAGCTGTCTGCTTCAGCGCCCACAATCAGATTATCGAAGGCATTTTCTCCGCACTCAGTAATGACAAACGGAGTGCCGAGCGCTTTAAGCGCGCTCTCAAGCTCACCGCGCGAAAAATCATCGCCGCATTTAATAACGCACTCGTCGAAGAAAACTCGTTTCACCTGAGCAAACTCCGAACATATGGCAAAAAATTCTTCGGCTTTATCGCTGAGCATTTCAAAATCAAGCTCCTCAACAGCTAAATCGGCGCACTTAAGCAGAGCCGAGGAAAGCGGCTCTGAATTAGTGATACTTAGCTTTTTGCATTTATCCGACGCACCGAGCACAATGCCGTGCCGCGAGTCAGCGCCGTAACATACCGCAAACGCAATCCTGCTAAGGTCGACAGACTTACTGTTCATAGCCTGCGCCGTCCAGGAGAAAACTGCGTCCGGGAGCTTAACATTAAAATATTCAGCCATAATATATTTGCAAAACAGGGGCTGCTCGCGCAGCCCCTGAGTTGTTAATTAGAAGTCGTCATCGTCGTACGGGTTATCGCCGGGTTCGTTACCGGAAACGTAGCAAAATACATTTGCTTCAACGATGAACTTTTCGATATCAGCCTCAGGAGCTGTATATTCTCTTTTCATATAAACTCTCTCCTTTGACTAATTTAAAATGTTTCGTATGTCGTGTAATCACGAGCGTTGAGTGTAGTGTTTGTAGTTACAGGTACACCCTGGTCGTTCTTACCGGTGAAGCTGTAAGGCAGACTGTAATCAACGAAGCCCTTGAACTTATACGATGAAGCCGTGTACGGCAATGTGCTTCGGCGAACTGTAATTGAGAACTGACCTGTGTTCTTAACTACGTTGCTCGCAGCAATCTCCTTCGTAACAGAACCGTTATTAACGAATGCGCCGAGGTTGTTGAAGCCGTCAACGTTAGTGATACGGAAGTTCGCTCTGATAATGTACTTTCCGTCAACCTTATTTTCAGGAGCCTTCTTACTGCCGTAAACGTAAGAGATGAACGGAGCGTTGTTGTCGAGCTTCGCCTTGATAATTGCGTTTGCATTAGCTTCAGGAGTTGACTCGCCATAGTTAATGTTAAATTCGTTATCAAGATTTGCACTTGTAAGCTCGGTCGTGTGTGTACCGTTTTCATCAGTTACAATATAGTACTTGTTGTCCGTTGTACTCTTAACAAGCGGTGCAAAGCTTTCGCTGCAAACTGCATAGAAGTAGTAGTTTTGCTTGTAGCTGATTACCGAGTACTTGCCGCTTTCAGAATTGTATGCGAGCCAAGCCTTGAACTCTGTATTAGCAATAGGCTTGTCGTAACTGAGAGTAACGCGCTTGTCGTAGTAAGCTCTTGCGGTAACGTTACCGTAAGTTGTTGAGAATTCGTACTGGTCTTCTGCTGTAGCAGTATAAACAGGTCTTGCTTCCCAAACATTGCCATTCTTCTTGAGGTTCCACTCTGAGAAGGTGTAGAACGGAATTTGCTGAGCGTAATATGTGCCGCTGCCGATTGTAAGAGCGTTACCCGAAGATGACGGTTCAGCAGTTGTGTAACCGATTTGCTCAAGGTTGTTGTAAGCATTGTAAATATTT
>CAMPAT010000014.1 GCA_946633275.1 uncultured Clostridia bacterium | reverse complement strand
CCTTTAAGTGCACTCGTCTTCACGGCTCGGAAAACGTACGCACGGCACTTCGCGACTCGTGTAACATATTCTTCTATAACTGTGCGAGGAGACTCGGCATTGAACGTATGAACACCTACGGTAAAATGGTGGGACTCGGCGAAAAGACAGGCGTAGAAATCCCGGAGGCGAAGGGTATTCTTGCAGGCCCTGAATACCGCAAGCGCTTCGGCACATTCTGGGCTCCCGGTGATACGGTCCAGGCGGCTATCGGACAGTCGGATAACCTGTTTACTCCGCTTCAGCTCTGCAACTATACTGCTATTATTGCAAACGGCGGAACGAAGCACCAGGTTCATTTTGTAAAATCAAGCATTTCGCGCGCGACGGGCGCTGTTAAGGAAGCGGATATCGCCCCTTCAACGAATATCAGCGTCAAGAGCAGTAATATTAAAATCGTGCAAGAGGGTATGAGGATGGTTGCTACTGAAGGCGGACCGTCAAAAGCTCTTGCAGGGCTAAAAACCAAGGTTGCCTGTAAAACAGGTACATCCCAGGTTGTAATCAAGGGCGTTAAGCATAACAACGGTTTCCTTATCACCTTTGCGCCATATGAAAACCCTGAAATCAGCATTGCTACAGCTATCGAGATGGCAGGCTCGGGTACGTCAACCGCAAAAATGACGAAGGCAATCGTGGATTATTTCTACACCCATAATACTAACAAAAAGGACGCACAAGGTTATTCGTACCTTCTGACGTAATAAAATTATTAACATTTTGTCACTTGAGTAAAGAAGACTTTTATGTTATTATATTTTAAAGTAGCATAACCCCAACCCCTAAGGAGGAAATTTATGAATATCGCTTTAATCGCACACGACGCAAAAAAAGAGCTTCTCGTTCAGTTTTGTATTGCTTACTGCGGCATTATCAGCCGTCACGATGTATGCGCGACCGGCACTACGGGAAAGCTCGTTAAAGAGGCGACAGGACTTAATATTAACTGTTTCCTGAGCGGTTCGCAGGGCGGCGGTCAGCAGATTGCGAGCAGAATCGCTTGTAATGAAATTGACCTTCTGATATTCTTCAGAGACCCGCTCACGGCAAAACCGCACGAGCCTAACGATAACGATTTGCTCAGGCTCTGTGATGTTCATAACATTCCGTTTGCGACGAATATCGCGACGGCGGAAGCACTCATCAGAGGAGTTGAGCGAGGAGATTTTGAGTGGAGAGAAATCGTTAATCCACGTTACAACCATAGTTAATAATTTCTGGGCGGACAGCTTTGTCCGCCCGTAAACTATATATACAGGAGAAGTTAAATG
This sequence comes from uncultured Clostridia bacterium, assembly GCA_946633275.1. GTDB lineage: Bacteria > Bacillota > Clostridia > Oscillospirales > Acutalibacteraceae > Eubacterium_R. The sequence continues at coordinate 8,203 of CAMPAT010000014.1, read as the reverse complement.
GCACTTATTACAAAAGCAATTAAGGGCACGAAGGACGTTTTGCCCGCAGAAGTGTATAAGAATCAGTACATAGAAGCTGTTTGCCGCGGTGTTGCTGAGCGCTTCGGATACAAGGAAATCAGAACGCCTGTTTTCGAGCACACAGAGCTTTTTCAGCGCGGAGTAGGCGACACAACGGACGTTGTGCAGAAGGAAATGTACACCTTTGACGACAAGGGTGGACGTTCCATTACTCTCCGTCCGGAAGGCACGGCAGGAGCAGCGCGCTCATTTCTTGAAAACGGACTGAGCAACGAGGCTCTTCCGCAAAAGGTTTATTATTTTACATCCTGTTACCGCTACGAAAAGCCGCAGGCAGGAAGACTCCGTGAATTCCACCAGTTCGGCATTGAGTGCTTCGGCGCAACGTCGCCGCTTGCGGACGCAGAGATGATTTCGCTTGCGAAGCAGGTCTTTGACGAGCTCGGAGTCGAAGATTTACACCTTGAGCTTAATTCAATCGGCTGTCCTGAGTGCAGAGCAAAGTATCAGGACGCGCTTCGCGAGTATTTCGGCGCGCATAAAGACGAACTTTGCACAACGTGTCAGGAACGACTTGAGCGTAACCCAATGCGTCTTCTTGATTGCAAGAGCCCTGAGGATAAGGCTCTCGCAGAGGGCGCGCCTGCAGTTCTCGATTATCTCTGCGAGGATTGCAGCGACCACTTTGAGAAGGTTAAGAGCTATCTCGACGCTATGGGAATTGAATACAGAATTAATCCGCGAATTGTACGCGGACTTGATTATTATACTAAGACCGTGTTTGAATTCGTTGCGGATTCAATCGGCGCGCAGGGTACTGTTTGCGGCGGCGGTCGCTACGACGGTCTTATTGAGGAGCTCGGCGGTCAGCATACTCCGTCGCTCGGCTTCGGAATGGGACTTGAGAGACTTCAGCTTGTTATGGAAGCGCAGAACTGCGAATTTCCCGAGGCAGTTAAACCGGACCTTTTCATCGTAGCACTCGGCGAAAAAGCGCAGAAGCAGGCTGTTGAAATTGCACGCGAAATGCGCGGCGAAGGCTTTACGGTGCTTTACGACCTTAACGAGCGCTCGCTCAGGGCGCAGATGAAATATGCTGACAAGATGAACGCCGCGTTTAACGTTGTAATCGGCGATAACGAGGTTGAGAATAAGTCGGCTCAGCTTAAGAATATGCAAAGCGGCGAGACTTGCGATATATCGCTCACTACGTTTATGAATGATTTTTATCGTATCAGTATGGACGAGCAGCTTAAAGATTTAGAGATAAACGGCGAAGCGTTTGATTTCGGCTCGCTGTTTGGCTCGGGACTTTCGGAGGAAGAATGATGGATACACTTAACGGACTTAAAAGAACTGCGTACTGCGCAGAGTTTAATATGGATAATGTCGGCGAGGAGATTACTGTTTTCGGCTTCGTTCAGAGACAGCGCGACCTCGGAAATCTGATTTTTATTGACCTCAGAGACCGCACGGGTATTATCCAGCTTTCGTTTAACGATAAGACTGACCGCGAGATTTTTGCAAAGGCTCAGTCGGTGCGCAGCGAATATGTTGTTGCCGCTGTCGGAACAGTTGCAGAGCGAGAGAGTAAGAATAAGGAAATACCGACGGGCGATATCGAAGTTATGGTTACTGATTTTCGTATTCTGTCAAAGGCGCAGACTCCTCCGTTTGAGATTGAGAAAATTGATACGGTGGGCGATGAAACTACTCTTAAATACCGCTATCTCGGACTTCGCAGCGAAAAGCTGACAAAGAATATCCTTATGCGCCATAAGATTGCGAAGATTGCGCGCGACTATTTCTATGATAACGACTTTATTGAGATTGAAACTCCGATGATGATTAAATCAACGCCCGAGGGCGCGCGCGACTATGTTGTTCCGTCGCGTATTCACGGCGGCAAGTTTTACGCTCTTCCGCAGTCGCCGCAGATTTATAAGCAGCTCACTATGATTGCAGGCTTTGACCGCTACGTTCAGCTTGCTCGCTGCTTCCGTGATGAGGATTTGCGCGCAGACCGCCAGCCCGAGTTTACTCAGATTGACCTTGAGATGTCGTTTGTTGATTGCGACGACCTTATGGATATGGCGGAGGGCTTTATCCGCGTGCTTATGAAGGAGACAATCGGCGTTGAAATCGGCGAAAAGCTTCCGCGTATGACTTTTGAGGACGCTATGAATCTTTACGGCTCAGATAAGCCGGACACGCGTTTTGATATGCTCATTCAGGATGTCAGCGAATGGGCTGACAAGACTGATTTTGTTGTGTTTAAGGGCGCTATTGCAGACGGCGGCGCAGTTAAGGCAATTGTTGCGAAAGGCGCGGCGCAGCACTATACGCGTAAGAAAATTGACAAATTGACCGAGCACGCGAAGGGTATCGGCGCCAAGGGACTCGCTTATGTCCGCTGGGCTGATGAAGCTCCCAACTGTTCGTTTGCAAAATTCCTTAAGGACGGCGAGCTTGAAGCGCTTCTCGCTCAGCTCGGCGCAGAGCAGGGCGACGTTGTGTTTATTGTCTCCGACAAAGCAAGAAAAGCGCTCACCATTATGGGAGCACTTCGTCTTATTGTGGCTAAGGAACTTGATATTATCCCTGAAGGCAAGTGGAATTATCTCTGGATTACGGAGATGCCGTTCTTTGAGCTTGACGAGGACACGGGCGAATATGTTGCCGCTCACCATCCGTTTACTATGCCGATGGATGACAGTATTCAGTATCTTGATACTGACAAGAGCAAGGTTAAGGCTCAGGCATTTGACCTTGTGCTAAACGGCACGGAGCTTTCTTCCGGCTCAATGCGTATTACGGACTGCGAGCTGCAGACTAAGATGTTTGAGCTCCTCGGTATGAGCCAGGAGGAGATTGACGCCAAGTTCGGTTTCCTTGTTGACGCTTACCACTACGCAGCACCGCCTCACGGCGGAATGGGAATCGGGCTCGACAGACTTGCAATGCTTATCTGCGGCGCAGATTCTTTGCGCGACGTTGTAGCCTTCCCGAAGGTGCAAAATGCGAGCGAGCTTATGAGCGGCGCGCCGTCTTATATTGACGACGTTCAGCTTGAGGAACTCTCAATCGCTGTTACGAAGGACGAGGATAATGAGTAATTACAGCTTTTTTGCAATGGTCAACAGGATGAAGCTGATTGACCGCTGGGCGCTTATGCGCAACACTACAAAAGAGAATATTGCCGAGCACAGCCATAATGTTGCGGTAGTTGCTCACGCGCTTGCGTTAATCGGCAACAAGAAATTCGGCAGGAATTACGATGAAAACCGCGCGGCTGTCCTCGCGCTTTATCACGATACGACCGAGGTTATTACGGGCGATATGCCGACTCCCGTTAAATACTATAACGACGAGATTAACAGCGCTTATAAGGATATTGAAGCTGTTGCGGGCGAAAGGCTGTTGTCTATGCTTCCTGATGAGTTCAGGGAGGATTACAGACCTCTTTTTGAGCCGCAGAAGGGCGACGAGGAGCTCTGGGCGCTCGTTAAAGCGGCGGACAAAATCAGCGCGCTGATTAAGTGCGTGGAGGAAAACCGTATGGGCAACCGAGAATTTGACCTCGCACTTAAAGCGCAGGAGGCAAAAATCGAGTCAATCAACCTTCCTGAAGTTAAATACTTCCGTGAGCATTTCCTCCCGGCGTATTATCTCACGCTTGACGAACATACAAAATAGATGAAAAACAAGTATTCGCTTTTAGACGTATTCAAAGAAGAATCCTATAATAAAAGAATAATGCTATTTGCTTTTGTTGTGCAAATAGTATTGTTTTTGTATAACCTTTTTTACGGACAGATGCATATGGACGAGGTTATGCTTATGCTTAACGCGCGTTCTATTGCTGAATCCGGTGCAGATATATTAGGTGAAAAGCTGCCGGTTTACTTTGACACCTGGCTTTTCGGCGGACAGTCTCCGCTTCCGACGTATATTACAGCTGTGGTTATTAGAGTTTTTGGTTATCATCTGTGGCTTGCGAGACTTCCGATGTTGCTTCTTTCTATGGCTACGCTTGTTTTTTGCAACCGATTGCTGAAGTCGATACTCAATAATACAGCTCTTGTTAATATTTCAATTACGCTTGTTGCGCTTCAGCCGGCGCGTATTGCAAATTCTGTTTGGGTGCTTGACTGCGCATATTTCACCCTGTTTTTTATTATAGGAGTTTATTATCTAAATAAGGTGATTACTTCTGAACGCCGTCAGCATTTTAATATTGTATGCGCAATGGTGTTTTTTGCCGCAGCATGTTATTCGTATATGACGTCGGTAATAATTATTCCGATTTTCCTTTTGGTTTATTACTTAGTTGCCATAAAGAACAGAAAAATCACCTTTACCAAAAGCGTCCTCTCGGCGTTAATCCTAACGGTATTGGTTTTGCCGATTATTCTTTTCGGATTTGTGCAGCTGGATTTGATAGATGATTTTTCATTTATCGGAATTTCAATATCAAAGATGCAGCATTACACCCGTCATGAGGATATTATTTTATTCTCAGACTTTAATCAGTTTGCCGTGAATTTGATGGGCGCGTTCTTGATAGTGCTTTTGCCGGACTTTTCGTTCGTTATGGGTTACTATTATGATAATGCAAAAGGAGGACTGGGATATTTTTCATATGGGCATATTTTAAGTGTGCTTTTTATAGTTTTAACATTTGTAACATTTATGCATATGCTCAGAAAAAACGATTTGAAGAAACTAAACGTTAATACTGCTGCATTTTTTAAAGCGTATATTGTCACATATGTTATATATGTATTGTCAATAGATTATAACATTAACTGTCTGCACAGATATTCAGTATTTTTTATTCTGTTTAATATTGTATCCGGCATAGGAGCATATTATTTTATAAAAGGAAATTTCAAATTCGGAAAACTTTTTAATACTGCTTTGGTGACAATTTTGCTGAGCGTTTGCGTTATTTTAACGTCAGTAAGCGTCTACAATTTTGCAAATGTAAGTTCTTCTTCTACCATGACCGTAAGCTTTGATAACGCTTTTGCATATGTTGAAGAAAACGGCATTGACGAACTTTGTTGCGTCAGCGACGACAAAGTGTTTAAATCGCGTGTGTCAGTCTATTCGCGATACAGGTATTATGATAGTCTTGATGAATTTATGCCGCTGGATAAGGAGCTGTATAATGATATGTACGATGTTGAGCACAGTAATAATCCTATTAAAAACGATGCTTCGCTAAAATTCAGCGACACGAATGACGCAAATGAAACTACAATCCTGATAGATTCCGAAACGTATGACAAACACGCAGACAAGTTTTCAGAAGATTATGATTTGCACGATTTCGGCTGTTTGAAAATACTTACAAAAAACTAAAGGCAGCGGGTAGCTAACACCCGCTGCTTTTGCTTATAAGAACACGCCTTTTATGAAGATTTCTACTCCTATTCCGATTAAGATTATTCCGCCGACAAGTGTAGCCTTGCTCGAAAATCTGTCGCCGAAGACCTTGCCGATTTCTATACCTGCTCGGCATACGCCGTAAGTTACAGCTCCGATTATTAATGCCGAGATAACTGCGTCGAGAAGCCCGTAGCTCTGTGTGGTAAATCCTACCGACAGCGCGTCGATGGAAGTTGCGATACCCTGGATGATGAGAGTTGAAAAACCGAGTATTACTTCGCCTTCGCCGTTCTTTTTCCTGACGCCGTCGTATATCATTTTTATTCCGATGTACATCAGCAGAATAAGCGCAATGTAAGGGATATAAGGTTCAGCCTTCTTAAAATAACTCACGACCCAGTGCACGGCAGCCCAACCAAGAAGCGGCATTAAAAACTGAAACAGCGCAAACGTGCCTGCAATAATAACAGCTTTTCTGCGCCTCATTTTCGGCTCCGAAATTCCGTTTGCAACCGATACGGAAAACGCGTCCATCGCAAGCGCGAAGCCGAACAGTACACTATTTACGAAAAACATTATATTCATATATATCATTCCTTTGGAAAGCTATGATATCACAATAAGAATTATGTGTCAATTGACATTGTTATTAGCAAAGTATATAATTTAGTTATGAGAAATTTCAAGGTAAAAAAAGCGGATATTATTATCGCTGCTGCCGTGCTTGTAGCTGCGGCAATTGTTTTTTTGTGTATTAATTCGTTTGCTGATCCGGGGAAGACGGTTGAAGTTGAGCAAAACGGAACGGTTGTAGCAGAGTTTGAGCTCGGTACGGATGCCGTTTATGAGGTGAAAAACGACGGCAAGGTAACGAACACCGTGGAGATAAAAAACGGCGCGGCGCGCATTACTTCTGCCGACTGCCCCGATAAAATCTGCGTTCATCACAGAGAGATTAAGAAGAGCGGCGAGAGTATAATCTGTCTTCCGAATAAGGTCGTCGTTTCTGTCTCGGGAGGAGATAAGGAAGTGGACGGTGTTGCACGATGAGTAAGTCGAAGAAGGTTGCGACTATTGCGCTTTGCATAGCGCTGGCGTTCACGCTGTCGTTTCTCGAAAGCCTGATACCGTTTAACATCGGGATACCGGGCGTGAAGATAGGACTCGCGAATTCAGTCGTTCTTGCGGCTATGTATCTGCTCGGCAAGAAGGAAGCGTTTTGCATTTCGATGGTAAGAATTCTTCTTGCGGGGCTGATTTTCAGCGGAGCGTTTTCGCTGGTTTACAGTTTTGCAGGCGGAATAATGTCGTTTTTCGTTATGCTCGCTGCTTTAAAAAGCGAGAAGCTGTCTGTAGTCGGTGTTTCAATTCTCGGCGCGGCGGTGCACAATATCGGGCAGATTGTAGTTGCGGCAGTTGTAATGAACAGCGCTCAGATAGTGTATTATCTTCCTGTGCTTCTCGTTTCGGGAGCAGTTACGGGAGTACTTGTCGGAACTGTCTCGGGGATTGTAATCGCGCGGCTGAATAATGTAATTAATAAAGATATGCGAGGGTAGTTTTACCCTCGTTTTTTTGTGCATATACTTAACGGGTGGTCATATGAAAAATCGCGATGATATTGTTTCTTATACCTCAAGTCCGCATATTGAAATGGTCGGTAACAATCAATGCGTTGTAGACGGACTCAAGAGCATACTTGAATACACCAAGGATAAGATTAAAATAGACCTCGGCAAATATGCGATTGAGTTTTACGGAAGCGAGCTTTACATCAATTCGCTTTCTCATGAGGGCGCAGTAGTTGAGGGAACTATCATCAGTATGGAGTTTTGCAATAATGATTAATCTGTTTCGCTGGCTTATCGGGTTCGTCTCATTTCGCTTTACGGGAGGGTTTGCGGACGGTTTTATTAACTCCTGCCGTGAGGGAAACTGCGCGCTTCGTAATTTGCACTATGACGGGGGCGACTTGCTCGGCGAGTGTCCTGCCTCGCAGTACCTTGCGCTCAGCAGACTTGCAAAGCAGCATGGCGGACGACTTTCGGTGGTAAAAAGAAAAGGCGTCGTATTTCCGTTTCTCAGAATAAAAAACAGGTATGGGCTTTTTGCAGGCGCGCTTGCTTTTGCAGTTTTGCTCTGTTTTTTATCGTGCTTTGTGTGGAATATTGAGATTGAGGGTAACAGCCGCATTAAAGATGATGAAATAGTGTCGTTTTTGAAAGATAACGGACTTACGATCGGTGCTTTCAGATACTCTCTTGATAAGGACAGGATTGAAAATCTTATGATGGCGTCGTTTGACGACTGCGCCTGGGTGCATATTAATGAACTTGGAACGACGGCAAGAATAGAAGTGAACGAAACCAAACGCGCCCCTGAGGTCGCTAATTCAAAAGGTTTCTATAATGTACGCGCGTCGCAGGACGGCGTTATAGTGAAAGCGACTGTTTATAAGGGCTGGGCGGCGGCGCAGAAGGGCGACAGCGTTACTAAAGGAGATTTGCTGATTTCAGGCGTGTACGACAGCGAAAAGAAGAAGGGAAATCAGTTTACTCACGCGCGCGGAGAATATATTGCGCAAGTCAACGACAGTTTCAAGCTGAAAATCAACAGAACTCAGAGCTACAAATCATATACCTCGTCGCAGAGCTATAAAACGCTGTCGTTCTTCGGATTAAAAATCCCGCTTTACATAGGCTTAATGAATTTGCAGAGCGCCGATGTGAAGGAAATTGCCGAGTATGTCAAGATAAATGGACGCGATATTCCGCTCGGCGTTATCACG
>CAMPAT010000013.1 GCA_946633275.1 uncultured Clostridia bacterium | reverse complement strand
GAACGATACCCTTCATTCAAGAAGACAGGTGCTTGCTTACGTTACTAAGGAAGACACAGTTAAGAAGCTTTTTGATGAAATCGCTCCTAAATATGAAGATAGAAACGGTGGTTACACTCGTATTATTAAAACAGGCCCTCGTCGCGGCGACGCAGCCGAGATGTGTATTATCGAGCTTGTTTAAATGCTAATTAAAAGCACTGCGTTTTGCAGTGCTTTTATAATTTGTATTTTATAATAATGTATGGTATAATATATACCTGATATTTTAAAGGATGTGATGAAATGAGAAAACAGCTTTGCATAATGCTCAGTTTCGTTTTGATTTTCGCTGCGTCCTTTTCTTTTTCTGCCTTCGGATTGCAGAGTGCGGATATTGAGCCGACTCAGCTCGGAGACAGCAGTACTTATTATTCTTATAACGCGTCATCGAAGACGCTTACCATCAGCGGAAGCGGCTCAATGCCGAATTTTACTAATTCTGAAAAGTCGATTCCGTGGTATAACTGGCGTTCGGACGGTAGTATTGAGAACGTAGTTATTGAAGAGGGCATAACCTCAGTCGGAAATTATTCCTTCGCAAGTGTAAAGGCAAGTGACTTTACAATCCCGTCGACGCTCACTAAGATTGGCAACTATGCTTTTTACTCAACAAACGCCGCCGTGTTTGAACTTCCGTTCGGACTTAAGACAATAGGCAATAACGCTTTTGAGGAAAATGTTTATCTGGAGAGCGTGAGTCTTCCTGATACGCTTACTTCAATCGGGGGATACGCGTTTAAGATGTGTATCGAGCTTGAAAGCATTACAATTCCGTATTCAGTACGCACCATCGGTTCGTATGCTTTTGACAGATGTTTATCGCTGAAAAGCCTCGTATTTCAGGACTTGACAGCTTCTGTGACGCTTAGCTCATACGCTTTTTATGACTGCGCTATGCTCGGCGAGGTTACGTTCCCGTCAGGAGCAGTTTTTAAGACAAAGAGCTTCGGTATTAACAGAACGGGCGTTAGCGCCTCTGCAAAAATGAAGGTTTACCCGTCGTCGAGCGCATATATTTACGCTGTGAATAACGGCGTTTCATATGAAGAAATTGATGAAGTTTATCCGCTTTCGCTTGGCATTCCGTCAAACGTAAGCTTTAATGAAAAAGAAACTGACAAGGCGTACACCTTTACACTCAAACCCGACTTTTCATCCGTGTATAACATCTATTCGCTCGGCGAAACTGATGTGAAAGCGGAGCTTTGGCTCGGAGAAACGCTTCTCACTTCAAGTGACGATATTTCATCTTCCGATAGAAACTTCTGCCTTACTTATGAGTTGACTGCGCATACAGATTATGTAGTGAAAGTCTATTCTGTCGGCTCAGTCGGCACGTCAGTAATCACTATGTATCCCGATGTGATTAATTCGTTTGACATTAAGGGCTCGCTTTCTTTCAGCGCAGCAGACGGATTGCGCATATCTGACGAGGCGTACTTCCCGATAACTGACAGCTCGCTTGACGGCTTTATCCTTGATATTCATTTTAACGGCGGGTATTCAGATAAGATTTATTACAGCGCAGGTTATTTTGATAATAAGCAAATCAGCTTGTATGATACTCAGAGCGCAGAGCGCTTCACTTGCGGCGAAAACGCAGAAAAGGTGAGAATAGGCACGGCGGAAAGTACATTTCCGGTATATGTTGAGCATTCTTATGCCGAAACTGTTGTTCCTTATACGCTTGATGAGGACGGTTACACGCTTCATACGTGTGTTCTCTGCGGCGACAGCTATAAGAGCGACTTCGTCCCGAGCCCTGCGATTACCGTAAGCGGACGGTGTCTTCTTATGACGTCTCCCGACGGTGCGCACAGCGGCGATATTCCGCTTAACAACGTCACAGTTTCGTTCAGGGGCAGGACGTTTTCAACGGACGATGACGGTTATTTTTCCTTCAGGACATTTATCGACGGCGAGCTTACTGTGAGCAGCCCGTACTGCGACGCGGAGCTGTTTGAAATTTCAGTTCAGGAAGGCGAAGCGGCTTTGGGAGATATTGCGCTTCCTGCTTATGACTTTAACCGCGACGGATACATTAATGGCAGAGACCTCGCGTATTTTAAGCTGAATCTGAGAGGGGAGCTTCCTCGGGACTACTTCAGCTCAGCTGTGAACTTTATGTAATTTTTACTCCTCATCACTTGAATTAAGGGGTTAAATAAAGTATAATACCATAAATCATTTTTTATACGGAGGACAGCATATGAAAAAAGTTGCTATAATAATGGGTTCTGACAGCGATTTACCCATTGTTACACCTGCAATCAAAACACTCGGCGAGCTCGGTATTGAAACCGAAGTCCGCGTAATGTCGGCTCATCGCACGCCTGAGGCGGCTCACGACTTTTCAAAGAACGCGATTGATAACGGCTTCGGCGTGATTATTGCGGCAGCAGGTATGGCTGCTCATCTCGGCGGAGTTCTTGCGGCTTCAACAACTCTTCCCGTTATCGGCATTCCGTGCTCAGCAAAGGTGCTCGACGGTATGGACGCTATGCTTGCCACGGTAATGATGCCTCCGGGAATTCCCGTTGCGACAGTAGGCGTTAACGCGGCGAAGAATGCGGCTCTGCTCGCTGCAGAAATTCTCGCAGTCGGCGACGACGCTCTTATGAGCAAGCTTATCGCTATGCGTGCCGATATGGCAAAGCAGGTTGAGGAAAAGGACAGAAATCTTCAGGAAAAGCTGAAGGAATTATAATAACTTAGGAGAATACTATGGAAAAAAGCTACAGCGACAGTTATGCAGCAGCAGGCGTAGACGTAACGGCAGGTTACGAGTCTGTTGAACTGATTAAATCTCACGTTAAGCGCACTACTATCCCCGGTGTTATCGGCGGAATAGGCGGCTTCGGCGGAATGTTTGAGCTTCCGTGGAACGATTATAAAGAGCCTGTTCTCGTTTCGGGTACGGACGGCGTAGGAACTAAGCTTAAGCTTGCGTTTCTTATGGACAAGCACGACACAATCGGCATTGACTGCGTCGCAATGTGCGTTAACGACGTTGCGTGCAGCGGCGCAAAACCGCTCTTCTTCCTTGATTATATTGCTTGCGGCAAAAATTATCCCGAGAAGATTGCGGAGATTGTTAAGGGTGTTGCAGAAGGCTGCGTTCAGTCGGGTTGCGCGCTTGTCGGTGGCGAAACTGCCGAGCACCCGGGACTTATGCCCGACGAGGAGTACGACCTTGCAGGCTTCACCGTAGGTATCGGCGAAAAGAGTAAACTCGTCTCCGGCGAACATCTTAAGGCTGGCGACGCGCTTATAGGCGTTGCTTCCTCAGGCGTTCATTCAAACGGATTTTCGCTCGTTCGTAAGGTGTTCAATATAGGCGAGGACACAATCGGAGTTCACTATGACGAGCTTGGAAAAACTCTCGGTGAGGAGCTTATCACTCCGACGAGAATATATGTTAAACCGCTTCTTACTCTTATGGATAGCGTGAGAGTTAACGCTATTTCGCATATTACGGGCGGCGGATTTTATGAGAATGTTCCTCGTATGCTCAGTGACAATACTCTCGCTGTGATTGAAAAAGAGAAGTGTCACCGCAAGCCGATTTTCGACCTTATTCAGAAAACGGGCGGTATCAGCGAGCACGATATGTATAATACGTTTAATATGGGTACGGGACTCGTTATCGCAGTCGACAGCGACAAAGCCGACGAGGCTGTGCGTATTCTCACAGATTGCGGCGAGGAAGCTGCAGTCATCGGCGAAATCAAAAACGGCGAAAAGGGAGTAGAGCTTGTATGATGAATATCGCGGTATTCGTTTCCGGCGGCGGAACTAACCTTCAGGCGCTCATCGACGCTCAGGACAGAGGCGAGATTAAAAACGGAAAAATAACTTTTGTTCTCGCGTCTAACGACGGTGCATACGCTCTCGAAAGAGCTAAAAAAGCAGGTATCGAAAGCGCCGTAGTAAGCAGAAAGAGCTACGCTTCAAAATCTGAATACGACAAAGCAATTTTAAAGGCTCTTGAGGGCAGAAATATAGATTTAATAGTGCTCGCAGGCTTTCTCTCAATTCTCGGGGAGGAGCTCGTCAGCGAGTACAGAAACAGAATTATCAATATCCACCCGAGCCTTATTCCGCTTTTTTGCGGCGACGGCTTTTACGGCAAGAAGGTACATACCGCTGTGCTTGAAAGCGGCGTAAAGGTTACGGGCGCAACGGCGCATTTCGTCAACGAAATTACTGACGGCGGAGCAATAATTCTCCAGAAGGCAGTTCCGGTTGAGCAGGGTGATAACGAGGATATCTTGCAGTACCGCGTTATGCGCCAGGCGGAGTGGGAAATCCTGCCTAAGGCAGTTTCGCTCTTCTGCGAAGGCAGAATTAAAATTAACGGTAATAAAACTGAAATTATTTAAATTTTTTGAGGTGTATTATGGAGATTAAATCACTTGCAAAAGAACTCAGCACGAACACTTATCCCGGAAGAGGTATCGTTATCGGCAGAAGCAAGGACGGCAAAAACGCTGTTATTGCATACTTCATTATGGGCAGAAGCGTAAATTCACGCAACAGAATTTTTGAAGAAAACGACAGAGGCGGTATCCGCACAAAGGCTTTTGATGAAAGCAAGATGGAGGACCCGCACCTCATTATCTATAATCCCGTCCTTAAGCTCGACGGAAAAACTATCGTAACTAACGGCGACCAGACAGACACGATTTACGACTTTATGCAGGACGGTCATTGTTATCGCCACGCGCTTCTTACTCGCGAGTATGAGGACGACGCGCCGAATTACACTCCGAGAATTTCTGCTGTGGTTAAGCCGAACGGCGACTATAATATGTCAATTCTTAAGTCAAATATGGGTATGCCCGAGTGCGTAAGATACTTTTATGAGTATCCGTCTCACACAGGACTCGGCCATTTTCTTCATACTTATAAGTGTGACGGTAATCCGATACCGTCTTTCGAGGGCGAGCCGACTCCCGTGGAGATTGACGGAGACATCGACGAGTTCACTAATATGGTATGGACTAATCTTAATGAGGATAACAAGGTTTCACTTTTCACCCGTTTCATCAATCTCGAAACAGGCGAGGAGCAGACAAGAATTATAAATAAGAATAAGTAAGTCAGGTTAATAGCCGAGAATTGAGGATGGCTTCTCCATTTTCAATTCTCTGAGGAAGGGAGCATTTATGCGAGTATTAGTTATCGGCTCGGGCGGCAGAGAGCACGCCCTTATCAGAAAAATAAAAGAGTCCGACAAGGTGGACTATATCGCCTGCACTCCGGGCAACGGCGGTATTTCATACGACGCCGAATGCTTCGGCGTGGGCGCGTGTGACATCGACGGCGTTGTTTCGCTCGCAAAGGATATTAAGGCGGACCTTGTTGTGGTTGCTCCCGACGACCCGCTTGTTCTCGGTATGGTTGACGCGCTTAACGCGGAAGGTTTCGCTACCTTCGGTCCGAATGCTGCAGCGGCAATTATCGAGGGCTCAAAGGTGTTTTCAAAAAATCTTATGCTCAAATACGGTATTCCGACCGCGGAGTACAAGGTGTTTGATAACGCGCAGGATGCGATTGATTATATCACGGAGAAAAATGAGTTCCCTACGGTTATTAAGGCGGACGGCCTTGCGCTGGGCAAGGGCGTTCTTATCCCTGAAAACCTTGAGGACGCTGTAAACGGCGTGCGCGAGATTATGGAGGATAAGGTGTTCGGCGACAGCGGAAATAATATTGTTGTCGAGGAATTCCTTACGGGACCCGAGGTGTCCGTGCTCGCATTTACTGACGGAAAATGCGTTAAGCCGATGGTGTCTTCAATGGACCATAAGCGCGCTCTCGACGGCGATAAGGGTCTTAATACAGGCGGTATGGGCACAGTTTCGCCAAACCCGTATTATACAAAAGACGTTGCGCGCGAATGTATGGAAAAAATCTTTCTCCCGACTATTGACGCGATGAATAAAGAGGGAAGAACCTTTAAGGGCTGTCTTTATTTCGGACTTATGATTACTCCGAATGGTCCTAAGGTTATCGAGTATAACTGCCGTTTCGGCGACCCGGAAACTCAGGTAGTCCTCCCGAGACTTAAGACAGATATTATTGATATCTTTGAGGCAATTAACAGCTCAACTCTTGCCGACCTCGACATCGAGTGGAGCGACGAGGCGTGCACCTGCGTTATTATGGCGTCGGGCGGATATCCGAAGTCTTATCCGAAGGGAATTGAAATTAACGGTCTTACCGACGGACAGCTTGACGGCGTTACCGTTTACCACGCAGGAACAGCAGTCAAGGACGGAAAACTCGTTACCTCAGGCGGCAGAGTGCTCGGCGTTACTGCGCTCGGAAGCGATATCAGACAGGCGCTCTCTAAGTCGTACGACGCTGTTTCAAAAATCAGCTTCGACGGCGCTCATTTCAGAAAAGATATCGGAAAACGTGCGCTTGAAGCGCTTAAATAACAGTTAATAAACGAAAAGTTATTGACAATTATACTCTAAGCAATTATACTTAACTTGTATAATTTTATTATATAAGTTAAGTATTTTATTTTATTCTTCGGAAAGAGGAAGTACATTATGGCTACTGTTAAAAAGAGCAATAAAAAGAAGATTATTATCCCGATTTGCATAGTGCTTATTATAGCGCTTGTTGCAGGCGGCATATTTGCTGCGTCACAGAGCAGGAAGACAGTTACTGTTTCATTGTCTGAAATCGGCGCAGGCGATATCGTTGAGAATGTAAGCGCAACGGGTAACGTTCAGGCAGGCGTAAGCAAAACTTATTCCGCAGGCAGCATTGCTACGTGCGACGAGGTGTTTGTTAAAGTCGGCGATAAGGTTAAGAAGGGCGACAAGCTCGCCACCTTCAATACTAACGAGCTTGACGGTCAGATTGCGTCTCTTCAGGCGAGCTACAGCGACTCAAGCGCGGCTTATCATACTGCTCTGAAGAACCAGAAGGAGAATAAGCAGAAGCTTGCTTCTGTCAACAAGCAGATTAAACCTCTTGAAAAGAAAATGGCGAAAATTCAGAAAGCCAACGCTCAGAAGTCAAAGACAACAACTACCACCAAGAAGGCGACTACAACAACTACAACTAAAGCCGCTGATATTTCCGCTGAAGGCAACGCTTCAGGAAAGAACGACCCGATTCTCCCCGGTATTGACGCTTCTAATGACATCGCTTCTGATTTAGAGGAAGCTGTTAAGGCTCTTAAGGATTTGGCGGATACTATCTCAAAGCTGAGCGACGATATCACAACAACAAATCAGATTACGCGCGAAGTAATGAGCAGAATTGCCGAGGAGCTCGATAAGGGAACATATTCACCCGAGGCAATCTCCAAGGCGGCAGGCGACGCCATGAGCGACGCAATCAAGAAAGGTCTTATCGATGAGACTAAGCTGATTATCGAAAGCGGCGTTGCCGTTCAGATGATTGAGCAGGCTGTTAAGTCCGTTAACTGGGCTGCAATCGGCAAGTCAATCGCAACGAGCGATAACGCGACTACCGCAAGTATTGAGCTTCAGCTTGCCGCGCTTTATGCTCAGCGTGAGATTTTCTCGCTCGGCGCAAGCACTACTACTCTTAACGCTCAGCGTCAGGCTATGAACGCGCAGAAGCAGGCGCTCGATACTCTCAAGAGAACTCAGTCCGAGCTTAAGGCAGGCTGGGTATCGTCAGTAGACGGCGTAGTTACGGAATGCGGAGTTGAAAGCGGCCAGCAGACCTCAGCTTTGCAGACAGGAATTAAGATTGAAAATTTAGATAAGCTTGTTGTTAAGCTTTCGCTCGGCGAGTACGACGTGCATAAGGTGTCAGTCGGTATGAAAGCTAATATCACGACAGCTTACGGAACCTATACGGGCGAAATTGCAAGCATTGCTCCGACTGCGACAGGCGGCTCGAACAGCTCTGTTCTTGATAACGTCGGCTCTATGGCAGGCGTCAGCGGTCTTTCATCCCTTACTGAGAAGGGTGCAGGCGTTGAATGTATCGTTACTGTTGACGCACCTGATGATAATATCATTGCAGGCTTCCAGGCTAATGTTGAAATTCAGACAGGCTCCTTCACAGGCGTTCCTACTGTTCCGATTGAATCAATCGTGCTCGAGAAGGAAGGCTCATATGTATATAAATATAATGAAGAGGACGAAACTGTAACCAAGACGAAGATTGAGGTCGGCGCTCACTCCGATTTCGCATATGAAATTAAGAGCGGTCTTACAATCGGCGACAAGATTGTTACAACGCCGGGTCAGGATTACAAGGAAGATACCTTCAAGGTGAAGGTTAAATAAGAGGTAATTGGTTTGAATATTAAAGAAACCCTTAAAATTGCCATAAAGTGTATCAAAGCAAACTGGATGCGTTCGCTCCTTACGATGCTCGGTATCATTATCGGTATTACCTCGGTAATTATGATTGTCGGCGCAGGTACGGGCGTGCGTGACTATATCGTCGGTCTTATCCAGGATATGGGCTCAAACGCTGTCCTCGTTTCTGTTGACGAAACTCAGGCGACAGACGGCGACTATATTACGCTTGACGACGTTATGAATATCAAAACCAAGGTTAAGGACGTTGACCGCTGTTCGCCTATGCTTATGGGCTTCGGACGCGCGATGATTGACAAGTCCGCTACGGAAGCGACGGTTATGATGATTGGCGTTAACAGCGATGTGCAGTTTGCTATGACTAATAACTGCGAGCACGGACGCTTCTTCTCCGATGAGGAATATGACGCGAACGCTCCTATAGCTGTTATGGGTATTGAGTCGGCAAAATCAGTTTACGGTTATACTGATGTTACGGGCGAATCCGTAACAGTAACTTCGAGCGGCAGGTCGATGAAGATTAAAGTTTGCGGCGTTGCGAACGTTGACTCGCTCGCTTCTTCGCTCGGCGGCGGCTCAGGCAGTATGGCAAATATGTTTAAGTCGAGCTCTGATAAACCCGTCGTAGCTCTGTTTATGCCGTGTACAACGCTTACTCAGATTACGGGCAGCGGAGATAAACTCAGCAGCGTTTTCGTCATCGCTAAGGAAGGCGCAGACTATGACGCAGTCGGCAACGCAACCGTTAACTATCTTAAAGCGGCGCACAGCAACTATGAAAACGGTATGTACACAGCGCAGAATATGGCGACGTATATTGAAATCGTAGATATCGTTATGAAAGTTCTTACGATATTTATCGCAGGCGTCGGCGCGATTTCGCTCCTCGTCGGCGGTATCGGCGTAATGAATATTATGCTCGTATCAGTTACGGAGCGTACGCGTGAAATCGGCATACGTAAATCTCTCGGAGCGAAGACGGGCGTAATTACTATGCAGTTCCTTACAGAATCGATTATGCTGTGCCTCATCGGCGGATTAATCGGCGTAATCCTCGGAGTCGCGGGCGCATTTGCCGCGTGCTCCGTAATTGACATACAGCCGAAAATAAGTATCTGGCTCGTGCTTATTGCTCTGCTGTTCTCAAGCGGCGTAGGTCTCTTCTTTGGAATTTATCCTGCGCGTAAAGCGGCAATGCTCAGCCCGATTGACGCACTCAGAAGTGAATAATTAAAAGCCTTTCCAAGCGGAAAGGCTTTTTCTGTTAGCAGTAAGCAGTA